>CAYUZM010000484.1:0-5084 GCA_964449665.1 uncultured Solibacteraceae bacterium | reverse complement strand
GTTTGCCCTTTTGCCCGCCCGATGAACTGCCCGCGCTCTACGCCGCCTGCGACTTCATCGCCATTCCCTCAGCCTTCGAAGGCATGCCCAACGTCTTGCTGGAAGCCATGGCATGCGGCGTCGTGCCCGTCGCATCGGACGCGGGAGCAATGGCGAGCGTGGTAGAAGACGGCGTGAGCGGGTTCCTCTTTCGCGCCGAAAATCGCGACGATGCCGGCCGCGCCACACGCCGTGCCATCGAGTTGCCCGCGCCGGGTCTCGCCGCCATGTCGCGTCGCGCGCATACGCTCGTCGCCGAGCGCTTCACCCCCGCCGCCGAGATCGACGTGCTCACCCAACTCATCGAACGGGCCATGGCCTGATGCCGCCCGAGGTGCTCTATTTCGCTCCGGGTTCGGGACTCGGGCACATCACGCGAGCCCTCGCCCTTTGCCTCGAACTGCGCGACCTCGGCATCGCTCCCTCGATCGTGACCAACTCCCCGTTTGCTGAACCGCTCGCTCGCCTCGCCCGCATTCCGGTCACGCACATCGCAACCACCACGTGGGCCGTAGCTGCCCCGCGTTTTCTCGCCGAACGCGCACCGAAGCTGGCCGTAATCGATACGTTCCCTAACGGCATTCGCGGCGAATGGACCGCCCGCCCCGCCACGTCTCTCGTCCACATTGCGCGCCGCCTTCGCCTCGACAGCTATGCTCCCCACGCAGACGGCGGCCGAGCCTGGCAGGGCTTCGCGGTCTCCATCGCTATCGAATCGCTCGCTCCGGAACACACCGCGCTCCTCCAACCACCGCGCGTCATTCTCCCCGGCCTCATCCGCCTCCGTCCGCTGCGCATCGAAACTCCCGTGCCCCAAGATCTCGGCAACCTTGTCAATCACGGCGCAGCGCTCATCATCCACGGCGGCCCGCTGGAAGAGGTGGAGCAGTTGCTCGAATTCGCGCGCGAAACCATGCCCGCAAACACGCCGCTCGCCGCCGTCACACCGTGGCTCCTGCCGGGCGATATCCCCTCGTTCGACTATTTCCCCGCTGCGAACCTGATCGACCGCGCGCGCCATGTCTTCACGGGCGCTGGCTATAACAGCGTCGCCGATACGATGCACATTCGCTCGCGCCACACTGCGATTGCCTTCCCGCGCCGTTTTGACGATCAGGCCGCGCGCCTTGCCTCGCTTCCGCCCGTGAGCGCCGACGCAACGCGCGAAGCGGCCTTGGCGATCGCTCAGTGCGTCATCGAATAGATGATGTAGTTGATCCCGAATCGATACGCCAGCCCCGTCATCTCCGCCGGATACGCCGGCAAATCCGCATGCTCCCAGGCATCGCCTACGTCCATCTGAAAATTGATTGCGACCACCATGCGCCCTTTTGGGTCGTGCACCGCACGCCAATGCGGCGGCCCCGCCGGAATCTGCGCAAACGTCCGCCCGCCCCGCCCGATGCCCAAATGCCTCAAGCCGGGAATCTGCGTTCGCTCGTTGATGTCGAACAGCACATGCATCATCGGATGATCCATCTCCAGTTCCAGAATGGGCTGCTCCCCAAACACGCGGTCCATGGCCTCTCGAAACACAGCCCACTCCTGCGGCCCATAAAAATCGTCCACCACCAGAAACCCGCCACGCAGCAGGTACTCGCGCAGCCGGTTCGTTTCGGCGACGCTCAAATTCCAGTAGCCCGTTTGCGTCGCATAGATCCACGGGTAGTCGAAGATCCGGTCGTCGAGCAACGGCAAGTGCCTGGGCTCGCCCACGTCGATGCGCGTCAGGCGCCGGATGCCCATCGTGAAGTGCTCATCGGCTTCGGGCCAATCCTGCATCCACCATCCGCGCCCAAACCCGCCGCGCGTGCGATAGAGATCCACATACTCGGTCCGGATGAAATGAAACTCAGAGGATGGCGCGCGCCGGCCGTCGCGTCCCGCCCGCTGGCTCCACACCGCCGGCAACCACGCGAAGAGGACCGCCAGGGCCAACAACGCGCCGCGTCCTCTCGTCATGCGCCCAATTATAGGATGGGCGGCCGCCGATCCCCTCGCGCACTCACGCTACATTGAAACCGCGCACAGCCATTCCATCAACACATCAGCCACCCAACGCGCGTGCTTCTCACGGACCACCATCGTTTCGTGATTGGCGCGGGGCACGACCTTAACTTCCGATTGATCCGAGAGCATCCCCAGGTCCTTTTGCATCTCGCGCCAGTAGGGCATCCACTCGCGCCGCACGGGTCCCCCACTCACTTCGGACGACAACACAAGCAGCGGTAGTGTGCGAATCGCCCGCGTACGCTCCACCTGCTCCATCGTCTCGAACCACGCTTCGGCCTCGCGCTGCATTGCTTCCAAATGCACAGGTGAGCCATAAAATGTTTGAACGGCGGGACGCACTGGCCGAGGCAGATCTGACACCTGTGCTGTCGGCGGCATCAACAGTCCAGCCAGGTGTACACGCGCCGTCTGGCGGTAAAAGGCGAATTGCGCCGCCGCGTCGCGAATCATGCCAGCCGCACCAGGCAACCGCTCACAATACCCGGGCTGCACAGAATCCAGCAGCACCAGCCCTTCGACTTCGTTGCGGAACTGATCGCGATAAATGCGCGCGTACGCACCGCCAAGCGAATGCCCCACCAGCACAAACGGACCGCTCTCGCCCGCCGCGTCCAAAAGCTTGTGCAGCGTTCTCGCCGCGCTTCGCCCATCGCGCGGCGCATCGAGCGGCTCGGACCATCCCAGTCCCGGCCGGTCGTACGAACACACCCGCGTCGACTTCGCCAACATCGGTTGCAGCCACGACCACGAAAGGCTCGTCTGCCCCAATCCCGGCTCCAAGACCACCGTGGGCGTGCCTTGACCAATACACCAGATATGGAGACGCGCGCCGTCCACCACCACGAACCGGCCCGGGGGAGGGATGTCCGGTTGATGCGGGATCAGGGCCGCAATTCCGGCCGCGGCGATGGGTACCAGGAGGAGGAAACTGACGGCGCGCATAAACGTCTCACTGAAACACGCGCATCCGTTCCGAAATTCGGCGCACCCCCTTTCTCTCCGGTGATATGCTGGCCTCGCATGTCAATCCGCATTGCCCGTTTGGTCCTCGCCGTCGCCTCATCCACATACTTGGCCGCGCAAACGCCCCCGGAATTCGTCCTCGAAACCCACACGGGCATCGGTCCTGGCGCCACACCCACGCCCGGCGGCGTCACATGGAACACGGCATCGGGCGAATACCGCATTACCGGCGGGGGAACCAACGTCTGGGGAACCGAGGACGCCTTCCAATTTGCCTACCGCCGCATCTCCGGCGACTTCACGCTCACCGCCGATGTCCAGTTCGTAGGCTCGGGCGTCAACGCCCATCGCAAAGCCATGCTGATGGCACGTCAGGATCTCACGCCCACTTCAGCCTACGCCGACATCGCGCTCCACGGCGATGGCCTCACGTCACTACAATTCCGCGCCACCGCCGGCGGCCCTACGCAGGAACAACGCTCGCCACTAAAAGGCCCCGTCCGCATTCGGCTGCAGCGCCGTGGCACGCAGTTCACTATCCAGGCGGGCACACCCGGAGAAACGCTCACCACCACCGGACCACAAACCCTTGCGCTTACCGATCCCATTTACGTCGGTCTCGGCGTCTGCTCGCACGATGCCTCCGTCGTCGAAACCGCGGTCTTTACCAATGTGCGCCTGGAGCAGCCGCTGAAGTATCGCAGCAAAGTAACCATCTTTGATCTCACCAGCCGCAACTCGCGCACGCTCTACGAAGCCGATGGAATTGTCGAAGCGCCCAACTGGTCGCGCGATGGCAAATGGCTTCTCATCAATACCGGCGGCAATCTCTATCAACTGCCCATCGACGATCCCAAGCCGCAACAGATCAATGTCGGCGAGGGTTACCGCGCCAACAACGATCACGACCTCTCGCGCGACGGCAAGTGGCTGGCATTCTCGGCCTCGAGTCCCACGTCACGGCAGTCGCAGGTGTTCCTCTCGGCGGCCGATGGATCGGGCACGAAGCTCCTCACGCCCATCGCGCCCAGCTATTTCCACGGCTGGTCGCCCGACGGCAAATGGCTCGCCTTCGTCGGCCAGCGCAATGGCAGATACGAACTGTTCCGCGTCGCGGCCTCGGGCGGCGAAGAGCAGCGCCTCACCTCCGCCGGCGCATACGACGACGGTCCCGACTACTCGCCCGACGGCAAGTGGATCTACTTCAACTCCGACCGCAAAGGCGGCTGGAACATCTGGCGCATTCCCGCCGATGGCGGCGGCCCGAACGATGCCAAGGCGCAACAGATCACCAACGACGCGTACGAAGACTGGTTCCCGCACCCCTCGCCCAACGGCAAGAACATCGTGTTCCTCTCGTTCCCGCCCGGCACCGAAGGCCACAACGGCCGCATGCCCGGCATGACGCTGCGCATGATCAAAGCGCCCGGCAAGAAGCCCGAAACCTCGCCTAAAATCGACACCCTCGCGACGTTCTTCGGCGGCCAGGGCAGCATCAACGTGAATTCGTGGGCGCCCGATTCGAGACGCTTCGCCTATGTCGTGTACGAACTCGTTCCTTAGCGCTTCCGCTTGCCCGCGTCGAGATGTTTCGTGAAAAACGGCATCACCTTCTTCTTGATCTGTTCGGCGACACGATTGGTGTGATTGCCATCGTAGATCTCGAAGTCGTGCGCCACGCCATACGCATCGAGCTTCGCGTGCAGCGCCCGCGCGTCGCGCGAAATCCCCGCTTCCTTGTCGCCCGCGTCGAAGCCAATCGCCGTCATGCGCTTCAACGCCGTGATGTACTGATCCACCATCGCCAGCGGCGCATTCGCCGTCCAGCGCGCTTGCACGTCAGGCACGTCGGGCCCCGGCAGATCCAAAAACAGCGGCGGGTTCTTCGGGTTCGGCGACCACGCCGCCGCCCCGGCCAGCGCCGCTTTCTCGCCGAAGCTCAACTTCGCCACGTCCTCGGCAGTCTTCACCTGCGCCAACGCCGATGCCGGCGCGCCACGCGAACCGCCAAAGCCCGGCGACATGCAGCACGGGTTCATCATGTACAGACTCGAAAACACGTCGGGATT
>CAYUZM010000483.1:3511-5095 GCA_964449665.1 uncultured Solibacteraceae bacterium | reverse complement strand
CGGCACTCGTTCCAGACAAACGCGAGTGACTCCGGATGGGTGGGCGCATCGGCCGTCGTGCCAAAGTCCTCGGCCGTCTTCACATTCCCCGCGCCAAAATACTCCTGCCAAATCCGATTCACCGTCACGCGCGCCGTCAGCGGGTTCTGCTCTGATGTGAGCCAGTTCGCCAGATCGAGCCGCGTCGCCCGGCCTCGCGCGCCAGCGGCACTGGTGCCACTCGCGCCCGCGCCACCAGCGCCCAGCGCGCTCCCACCCAGCCCCGGCAAAAATCCCGGCGTCCCCGGCTCCACCACAATCCCATTCGCCTTATAGTCCCCGCGTACCCGCAAATGCACCGCCCGCGGCGCATCCAACTCGGCCAGCGTCATCGCCTGCGTCAACTGCGGATACTCCGCATACAACGCCCGCAGCTTCAAATCCAACTGGTCGAGCCTCAACTCCTTCCACTTCTTGTTGCCCACCGCAAAGTGATAGTTGCGGATGAAATGGTCCGTCAGCACATCCCAATCGCGCTCGCCTCGCTTCTCCGCCGCCATGCGAATCACGCGCTCGCCATCGCCGCCCTCGGTCAGCTTCAGCAGGCAATCCCATGCCAAGTCCCAATCCGTCCGCTCGCCCGGATGCGCGGACGTGTACAACATCTCCTTCTCCCAGGCCGCCATCAACGGCGCAACGCCATGCTCCTTCAACAGCGCCTCGCGCTTGGCGCGATACTCGCCGCGCTTCGCCAAATAGGGACCCAATTCGCCCGGCATCGGCGCATCGATATCCGCCTCGGCCAGGTTGTCGAAGAAAGCGAACAACTGATAAGCGTCCTTCTGCGTAATCGGGTCGTACTTGTGGTCGTGGCACTGCGCGCAACCCGTCGTCAGTCCCAGCCACACGGAACTGGTCGTCACCGCGCGGTCGAGCGTGGCTTCAAACTTGAACTGTTCGGAATCCACGCCGCCCTCGCGATTGGTCAACGTCATGCGATGAAACCCCGTCGCCACGCGCGTCTCCGCGTTCACATTCGGCACAAGGTCGCCCGCCAGTTGATTGCGTGTGAACTCATCGAACGGCATGTCGCGATCGAACGCCTCGATCACCCACTGCCGGTAGCGCCACGCATACGGCCGCGCCCAATCTTTCTCATACCCATCGGAATCCGCATACCGCGCGGCATCGAGCCACGCCCGCGCCCAACGCTCGGCATAGTGCGGCGAAGCGAGCAAACGGTCCACCACGCGCTCATAGGCGCCTGGCCGCGCATCGGCCAGAAACGCCCGCATCTCATCGGCCGCCGGCGGCAGCCCCGTCAAATCCAGCGTCACGCGCCGCAACAACGTAGCGCGATCCGCCTCCGCCGATGGCGCAATGCCTTCCTTCTCCAAACGCGCCAGCACGAAACGGTCAATCGCGTTGCGCGCCCACTTTGCGTTGGCCACCTGCGGCGGCACGGGCCGCGTCACCGGCTGAAATGCCCAATGCGTACTCCGCCTCTCGCCCGCCTTCGGCTTGCCGACCGAAACCGGCCACTTCGCCCCCGCGTCAATCCACGCCCGCACCACGGCCACCTCCTCCCCGGCCCGCCGCCTCCGG
>CAYUZM010000483.1:1410-3501 GCA_964449665.1 uncultured Solibacteraceae bacterium | reverse complement strand
ATCGCGCCGACGCCCGAGTGCAGGATCCGGACCTTGATCTCGTCGGTGGACAACCGGTTGAGGGCATGGACGATTGCTTCGAGCGAGCCGTGAACATCAGCCTTGATGACCAGCGGCAGCTCCTTGTGGGTCGGCTTGTGCGATGCGAACCTGTTCTCGAGGCTGACCGGCGCTGCCGTCGTGCCCTTGCGATCGAAAACGCCCTGGCCATAGCCGGCCACTTCGCCCCCCCGTCAATCCACGACCGCACCACGGCGATCTCTTCCTCGGCCAGCCGCTTCGGGCCGGGCGGCATAGCCATCAACCCCTTTTGCCCCACCAGCCTCTGTACCATCGCGCTGCCCGCGCCATCGCCGGGCTTGATCACCGCGCCCGAATAGCCGCCCTTCATCGCCGCCTCGCGATCGTCCAGCCGCAATCCGCTCAACTGCTGCGCAGCGCCATGACAACCCGAGCACCGCTTGCGAAACACCGGCTGCACGTCGCGTTCGAAATCGGGAGCGGTTTGCGCGAATGCGGAAACCGCGAACAGCGCCGCGACGAAGAGGCGGGGAAAAGGCATGAGTGACCGCCCCCATTTTACCGGACTTCACTCCACGTCCCCGGCTCCAACCCCTCCAATGTCCAATCGCCCACGCGCACGCGCAGCAGCCGCAACGTCGGATGCCCCACCGCCGCCGTCATGCGCCGCACCTGCCGGTTGCGTCCTTCGGTCAACGTCAACTCTAGCCACGCCGTGGGAACGTTCTTGCGAAAGCGAATGGGAGGCGTGCGCGCGGGCACCTCCGGCTCGGCTTCCAACAGTCGCGCCTTCGCCGGCAGCGTGCGCTGCCCCTGCACCATCACGCCCCCGCGCAACGCCTGCAACGCCGCCTCGTCCGGCACGCGTTCCACCTGCGCCCAATACACCCGCGGATGCCCCCGCTTCGGATCGGTGATCCGGTGCTGCAACGCCCCATCGCTGGTCAACACGACCAACCCCTCACTATCGTGATCCAACCGCCCCGCCGGATACACATCCGCCACATCGACATAATCGGCGAGCGTCGAATGCGTAGTGCCCGGCTCCTTCGTGAACTGGCACAGCACGCCATACGGCTTCCAAAACAAAAGTGTGCGCGTGCCAGCCATAGAGTCCGCGAATCGCCTGGTCCGCGAATCGCCGCGATACAATCTTCGCTCATGAGAGCGTTTTATCTCTTCCGCGCCATTCCTGTGTCCGCGCCTCTCCTCGCCGCGGTTCTCCTCGCCGCACCCCTCCGCGCGGCCGACGACGGCCCGCAGCCACGCATCGTTACTCCCGGCGCCGCCGGCCGCACCACACCGCCCTCGGACGCCATCGTCCTGTTCAACGGCAAAGACACCACCGGCTTCACCAAGCTCGACGGCAGCCCCAGCGCCTGCAAAGCCATCAAGGGCGAGATGGTCTGCGAAACCGGCGCGGGCGACATCGTCTCCAAGGAAACCTACACCGACGCGCAGATCCATATCGAGTTCAACATCCCCAACATGCCCAGCCAGAAGGGACAGATGAAGGGCAACAGCGGAGCCTACCTGCAAGGCTGCTTCGAAGTGCAAATCCTCGACGGCTATCAAAACCCCACCTATGCCGACGGCGCCCTCGGCGCTCTCTACGGCTTCCGCGCGCCCATGGTGAACGCCGCCCGCCCGCCCGGGGAATGGCAATCCTACGACATCGTCTACCGTGCCCCCCGGTGCGACACCGACGGCAAAATCATCAAGAACGGCAGCGCCACCATCTTCCTTAACGGCATCCTCGTGCAGGAAAACACCGTCATCGACAAGAAAGGCCCCGGCTGCCGCAGTCAAAACTTCTGCGGCCCCGGCCCGCTGCTGCTGCAAGACCACAGCGGCTTCAAAGACGCGCCGCACACCACCATGAAGTTCCGCAACATCTGGCTGCGCAAGCTGGAATAGCGGGTTCGCGGAAACGCACTCCTCCAAACCGCCCGTGCGCACCAAACCCGCGGACAACCCCCCAGCACGCACCGCACCCACGCACACCACCCCCCCCGTGCGCACCCCGCCCCCGAGCTCACCGCCCCACCCTACGACGTACTGACGCCCGAG
>CAYUZM010000483.1:0-1400 GCA_964449665.1 uncultured Solibacteraceae bacterium | reverse complement strand
CCGGATTTACCCACTCGCGTGCGCACTCCGCGCCGTTCCCAATGCGCGGCACGCCGTTCTCAACCCGCGGCACGCGGTTCCCATCGCGCGGCGCATGGTCCCGCCAACCCGCCCGCGCTAGCATAGCCACATGCGCTATCGCACATTAGGACGCACCGGCATCCCGGTCAGCGAGATCGGCTACGGTGCCTGGGGCATCGGCCAAAAGCAGTGGCTCGGCGGCGAAGACGCCGAATCCCTCAACGCCCTCCGCCGCGCCATCGAACTCGGCCTCAACTTCATCGATACCGCCCTCGCCTATGGCGACGGCCACAGCGAAAAACTCGTCGGCCAGGTCGCGCGCGAATCCTCCTCCGGCCTCTACATCGCCACCAAGGTCCCCCCCAAGAACCGTATCTGGCCCGCACGCATGGGCACGCCCATCGACGAGGTGTTCCCCTATGACTACACCGTCGCCTGCACCGAAGAGAGCCTCCGTAACCTCGGCATCGACTGCCTCGACCTCCAACAATTCCACGTCTGGAGCCCCCAATGGGTGTGGAGCGACGAATGGAAGCGCGCCATCGAAGACCTCAAACGCGCGGGCAAAATCCGTTACGCCGGAATCTCCATCAACGACCACCAGCCCGACTCCGCCCTCGGCATTATCGAAACCGGCCTCATCGATACCGTCCAGGTTATTTACAACATCTTCGATCAATCGCCGGAAGGCAAACTTTTTCCCGTGTGCCTTGACCAAAACATCGGCGTCATTGCGCGTGTACCTTTAGACGAAGGCGCGCTCACCGGTAAGATCACCGAAGATACGAGCTTTTTGCCAGGCGATTTCCGCGACTTTTATTTCAGCGGTTCCCGCAAGAGTCAGGTTGTGCAACATGTAAGCGCGTTGCACCGCGACCTGGCTCATGAATCCGGGACGCTCGCGGAGATGGCTTTGCGTTTTGTCCTCTCACATCCCGCCGTTTCCACAGTCATTCCCGGAATGCGAACGATGCGAAACGTAGAGTCCAACTGCTCCGTCCCAGATCAGGGACCGCTGAGTTCCCAAACAATGGCGGTAATGAAAAAACATGCTTGGACAAAAAACTTTTATCAGTAACTGCATCTTGATTCTCGGGATGAGCGTCGCTCCGCTTGCCGCGGCCGACGCCGATTACTTCCCCCTGCAAGTCGGCAATCAATGGATCTACCAAACGTCAACCCGGTTCTTCAACGGACCGGCCAACGTCGTCAGCATCCCCGGTAAGAAGGCGTTCGGCAATAACAGCTACTTCATAGTCGAAGGCTTGAACTTCGAGACGATGTACCTGCGTTCCGACGACGCGGGCCTCCTTTACGCCTACGACGCCAACCCCGGAGGCGAACAACAGTACGCCGACCTCGCCACCCCCGTCCGCGGC
>CAYUZM010000482.1:3100-5099 GCA_964449665.1 uncultured Solibacteraceae bacterium | reverse complement strand
GCCGACTGACGGAGGATGCAGGCGACGCTGCCTTGCCCCCCATTGCCTTGCCCCACATACGCGCTGTCATACTCCATTCCCGCCGCCTCCAGCGCATCGGCATACCCGTCCAGCCGGTCCGTGTCCGATTGCATGCCGTACCGGTCGCCAATGTAGGCGATCCGCCGGTGCCCCAGCGCCGCAAGATGACTGGTCACCAGCTTCGCGCCACCGCGGTCGTCAATCGAGATCGAGTGCGCGAATTCGCCCGGGTACTGGTTGTCTACCAGCATGATCGGAACGTTCAACTCCTCCAACAGCGGCATGTAAAGGCCGCCCACGCGCGACGCCATCACGATCACCCCGTCCACGCGCCGGTCCTGAAACGAGCGCACCACCGCCACTTCGCGCTCCGGGTCGGCATTGCTGTTGGCGAGAAATACCGCATAGCCCTTCAGCCGTGCCACGTCCTCAATGCCCGCGGCGACCTCGGCGACAAAAGGATCGGCCACCGTCGTCACCACGAATCCAATCGTGTGCGTGCGCCGCGTCGCCAGGCTCCGCCCAATCGTGTTCGGCCGGTAACCCGTTTCTTTGGCGATCTTTCGGATGCGCTCCGCCGTCGCTCCGTTCACCGCCGGCGAGTTTGCCAGCGCCCGCGAAACGGTCGAGTGCGACACCCGCGCCAGCCGCGCGACATCTTTTATCGATAAAGGCATGCAAACGTGTTCAGCATATTCTACTCTACCGCCAAACGCCATCGAAACACAAAGTTAACAATCACCGTAAGCATTGACGCCGATCTCGAATCGTGATACTTTCTGCACACGTGTGCAGAACACGCCTGGGAGTCTATTTATGTCCAAACGTCTCGTCTTGACCCTCGTCCTCGCGGCCGTTTCCACCGTCGCCGCCTTCGCTCAAGCCAGCTTCACCGGGTCCCTGCTCGGCACCGTCACCGACCCGTCCGGCAGCGCCATCCCGAACGCCGCCGTCACCATCACCAACCTCGCCACCAACGAAGCCGTTCGCACCAAGTCCGACGCCTCTGGCAACTACTTCGCCCCCAACCTTCGCCCCGGCTCCTACTCGGTTGCCGTGGAAACCCAGGGCTTCAAAAAGTTTGTCCAGTCCCCCATCCCGCTCCAAATCGACCAGAGCGCCCGCGTCGACGCCCAACTCTCTATCGGCTCCACCAACGAAATCGTCGAAGTTACCGCCGCCGCGCCCGTGCTGCAAACCGAGTCGGGCTCCATCGGCCAGGTTGTCGACAACCGCAAAATCGTCGGCCTCCCCATCAACGGCCGCGGCGCCTTCGCCCTCATCGGCCTCGTCCCCGGAGTCGCCGACGGCACCGGCGCCGCCACCTCCGGCGCGTCGGCCCGCATCAACGGTGGCCGCAACCGCCTCAACGAAATCCAACTGGACGGCATCTCGGCCGTGAACATCAAGGGCGGCAACGTCGGCTACACGCCCATGGTCGACGCGCTCGAAGAGTTCAAAATCCTCACCAACAGCTTCTCCGCCGAATACGGACGCACCGGCGGCGGCGTCATTCTCGCCACCATCAAAGGCGGCACCAACGCCTTCCACGGAGTCGTCTTCGAGTTCCTTCGCAATGACAAGTTGAACGCCAAGAACTTTTTCGCCCCCGCCACGCAACAGAAGCCCGTCCTGCGCCAGAACCAGTTCGGCGGCGCGCTCGGCGGCCCCATCCGCAAAGACAAAACATTCTTCTTCGTCGACTGGCAAGGCACACGCTTCCGCAACGCCGCGGTGCGCACCTCCTCCGTCCCCACCGCCGCGCTGAAAACCGGCGACTTCTCGGGCGTCGCCAACCTCACCGTCTACGATCCCGACACCACCCGCGTCGTGGGCAACACCGTTCTCCGCGATCCCCTCGCCGGCAACCGCGTGCCCGTGTCGCGTTTCGATCCCGCCGCCGCCAAGATCATGGCCTACTATCCCGACCCCAACACCGGCACCGTCTACGATGTCTCGGCGAAGTCGGCGAAACGCG
>CAYUZM010000482.1:705-3090 GCA_964449665.1 uncultured Solibacteraceae bacterium | reverse complement strand
CCACTACGCCCCCGCCGGCCCCGGCAAACGCCAGGACGCCCAGGGCGACCTCCGCATCGACCACACCACCTCCGATGCCGTCCGCTTGATGGGCCGCTACTCGATGAGCCGCACCATCGATACCCCCTCGCCCACCTTCCTCACCGAAGGCAATCCTACCGGCTACCCCTCCGAGGGCCGCCAACAGAACTTCGCCTTCAGTTATCTCCACACCATCCGCCCCACCTGGATCAACGAACTCCGCCTCGGCGTCAACCGCGTCTACTCCCAGGCCACCTCGCCCACGCTCGGACAGGACTGGCCCTCCAAGCTCGGCGTCCCCGGCGTTCCACAGGACAACTTCCCGCGCATCAACGTCACCGGCTTCTCCTCCGTCGGCAATGACCGCAGCCGCCCCGCCCTCACCCGCGTCACCTCTTACCAACTGGTCGACAACATGACGCACATCCACGGCCGCCACTACCTGAAGTTCGGCTTCGACCTCCGCCGCGGCTTCTCCAACAACTACAACCCCACCAACGCCTCCGGCGAATTTTCTTTCGGCAACCTGCAAACCGGAATTTCCACCACCAACGGCACCGGCCACCCGTTCGCCAGCTTCCTGCTTGGCAACGGCTCCGGCTTCCAACTCCTGCCCGGCGTCTCCACCTACTTGAGCTTCCCGTCCTACGACTTCTACGTCCAGGACGACTTCAAGGTCTCCAAGCGCCTCACCCTCAACTTCGGCATGCGCTACGAGCCCGCCTTCCACTTCGTCGAGAAGTACGACCGGCTCACCCACTTCAACCCCCAAACCCGCCTCCTCGATTTCGCCGGCGAGAACGGCAACCCGCGCCACTTCTATAAGAACGACTGGAACAACATCGGCCCGCGTTTTGGCCTCGCCTATCGCTGGAACGACTCCACCGTCATTCGCGCCGGCTACGGCATGTACTTCTCCTCCGCCCCCGTGGCCTCCAACCCCGGCACGCCGCTCGAAGCGCCGTTCCCCTACGCCCGCAGCTTCGCCCTCACCGCGCCCGCGTTCCCGAGCCTGCCGCTCTTCGTCCTCTCGCGCTTCCCCGGCGGCGAAACCACGTTCGACCGCACCGGCCGCACCGCCGGCGAAAACGTCCACTTCGACGTCAACTCCCGCGCCCCTTACATGCAAAGCTGGAACCTCTCCGTGCAACGCGAAGTCCGCCGCAACCTCGCCCTCGACGTCGCCTACGCCGGCACCAAGGGCACCCACATCTACACCCCCGGCGGCAACCTGAACCAGCTCCGCGCCGACCAGCTCGGACCGCCCTCGCAGTTCGGCGGCCTCACCTCGGCCCAGCGACGCCCCTTCCCCGAATTCCAGAACATCGCCTACAACACCTTCGGCGTATCGTCGATCTACCATTCGCTGCAGACCAAGCTCGAACAGCGCTTCAGCTCCGGACTCACCTACCTGCTCTCCTACACGTGGTCGAAGTCCATCGACAACGGCTCAGGCCTCTTCCCCGGCGACAACCCGAGCGTCAGCTCCTCGTTCCGCCTGCAAAACATCTTCGACATGCGCGGCGAACGCGCCATCTCCGCCGACGACCAGGCGCACCGCTTCGTCGCCAGCTACACCTATGAACTGCCCTGGGGCCCCGGCCGCGCCATGTGGAACAGCAACTCGCTCGCCGCCCGGCTCCTCGGCTCCTGGAACATCGGCGGCCTCATGCTCTTCCGCAGCGGCCTGCCCTTCGGCGTCGATTCCACCTCCAACACCACCGATTCCCAAGGCGGCCGCCAGCGCGCCAACCGCATCGGCGACGGCTTCCTCAGCCGCGATGCCCGCTCGCTCTCCCGTTGGTTCGATACCAGCGCCTTTGTGAACCCGGCCCAATACCAGTTCGGCAACTCCGCCCGCAACGTCGTGCGCACCCCCGGCCTGGTGAACTTCGACCTCATGCTCGGCAAGTCCTTCACCCTCACCGAGCGCTTCCGCCTCGACTTCCGCGCCGAAGCCTTCAACCTCATGAACACCCCAGCGTTCGGCTTCCCCGGCGCGACCGTCGGAACGCCCGCCTTCGGCGTCATCGGCTCGACGCTTCCCGGCACCGACGGCCGCCAGGTGCAAATGGCCCTGAAACTCAACTTCTGACGAACGCGCCAAAAACTATTACGCCCCATTGCGCGTCCATGGAGAGTGATGAGAACCGTCATCGCTCTCCTTTTTCTTGTCAGCGCGGCTTTGCACACCGCCACGGCCTGCACCTGCGTGGGGCGAAGGCCCTTCTGTCAAGCCACGCCAACGAGCGCACCCTCCGTCCATGAACTGGTGTTGCCCGGTTCTCTGGACCGTCCCGACCCGATCCCCGGCCTCAGCCAGAATAGGCCTATTGCGCTCGGCCTCCCCGGGACGTTCGCCGG
>CAYUZM010000482.1:0-695 GCA_964449665.1 uncultured Solibacteraceae bacterium | reverse complement strand
GGTGAAACGTACTCCCTTCCCCTTTTCGGTGGCGCGGGGGCTTGGACCCCGGCAAGGCCCGGCACTGGCTGGGGGGAAGGGCCTGTTTGGGAGGCCCCGCAAACGGGCGCACATTCGGTCGATGAACGGGTGTTTCTCGGTACTGTGGAACGTGCCGACCCGATCTCCGGCTTCGGCAAGAATAGGCTGATTGCGATCCGCGTCGACGAGACGTTCGTCGGCTCGCCAGGCCCGGTCTTCGAGTTCCGCGGCGGAAGCGGCTCAGGCGGCGATTGCAGTCTACCGTTTGCTGTGGGTGAGCGATACCTGATTTCCGCGTATCGTTGGCAAGGGAATTGGATCGCCGGTAGATGCGGCGGTAGTGCCAGCCTTCAGTCGCGGCGCGCGCAGTTGGATCTTCGCGCTCTTCG
The DNA here is from genome assembly GCA_964449665.1 of uncultured Solibacteraceae bacterium. Classification (GTDB taxonomy): domain Bacteria; phylum Acidobacteriota; class Terriglobia; order Bryobacterales; family Bryobacteraceae; genus JAFLBB01. Next base: position 285 of record CAYUZM010000482.1, on the reverse strand, counting down.
AAGTTGGAAATATGGGACGCCGCCGGTTCGAAGTATCGACGGTGTGGTGATTGACCGAACTCGCCGCAACGTTCCGGGCTTCCTGCCTCCACCTGCGCCACCGGGCCTGAGAGTTCAACTCAGTGGTTCCGGCGTCCAACGGTCCGCCTCCACTGACGCCGATGGAAAATTCAGTTTCGACAACCTGCCTGCCGGGAGATTCCGTCTCCAACTTTCCGCTCCCGGCTGGTTTGCTTTCGGTTCGTCGGACGCGTGGGCACAAGAAGTTGATTTGACGGCGCAATC
>CAYUZM010000481.1:0-5111 GCA_964449665.1 uncultured Solibacteraceae bacterium | reverse complement strand
CGCCACTGCAGTCAGCTGCATGAACGGCTCCCACTACGAACACTCCCGCCCCCCCACCGACGACGGCGCCTTTAAACAGCGCCCCGCCGCCCGCAACAACGGCCCCGAACCCGACCACGACGACCCCCCCCCCCCCGCCGATACCCCCGAAGCCAATTTCTCCCACAACGAAACGAAGCCATTTTTGGTTGCAAACAATGAGGTTCCACCCCCCACCGAACCCAGCGAACCCGCCCAAGCCAACCGCCGCCTCGAACTCGATACCCCCGTCAGCGAAACCGACGCCGCCCACCGCCGCCTCGGTGCTCTCGTCCCCTGCCACAAGCCCGCCCGCCTCCCCAAAACCCTCGTCTTCGTCAACGACGACGGCGTCAAATCCTCCATCCCCCAAGCCGCCCGCCCAAAACCGCCCGTTTCCAACGACCAGTCTTAAACCTCCCCATCAACCGCCTGCTCCCAACGGCCCCCACTTCCCCACCGCGATACACAACCTCCTATAGCGCACCTCTCTCCCTCCGTCGAACCACAAAATGGCGCATCGGATCGATACCGCAAACCGAACCTCCTGCCCACGTGTCCGTCCTATGTCGGATTCTGGGTTACTGTTCCCTGCCATCCACCAGAAATGCCGGGCAGTAACTGAGATCGAAGGCGCGACCGTAAGTAATCGCCTCCCGCACGCGTCACAGATACACGGAAATTGCGCAAGCCAGACGCAAGGCTGCACTCGGCTCACATCAGCAAGCGTGTGTGCAGTGGCCAGAAGGGGTTCCACCCCCCGCTCTCCCCGCGATACACTATCCCCCATGGCGCAACTCTCTCCCTCCGCCGAACTCTACGACGTCGTCGTCGTGGGCTCCGGCGCCACCGGCGGCTGGGCCGCAAAAGAACTCTCCGAAGCCGGCATGAAAGTCACCTTCCTCGAATCCGGCCCATCTTGCGACTTTCATTGGGGATCAAACCGGTCCTGAGTCCACTTCGCATATCGGACTTAGACTGTTTTCGCGACCAGGGGGAAATCGGAGATGATCGAAACTGCCTCAAGTTTGCTGCTTCCACTCCTGTATCGTGCCGTAAGTCAGGTGACAGCCGGCCTATTCGGTACGGCCGCGGACGGCTTCATAGGTAATCGCGCCGACGTCGCCGCCTGCTGGGCTCTGAAAAAGGGGTGGACTTCGCTGAAGTCACTGCGGACTACGGACCCGCACTTGAACCATGACCTGCAGCGCGCGGTTCGGAAGTCCTACCTGCTTGCGACCGAAGAACTGATTCGGCAAGCCGCCCACCGGCTCGAAGTCTCCGAAGCGGCGCGTGGAATTCTATCCGTCGACTTACTGCCTCTCGCCCGGAAGCTCGGCAGCGAAGTCGCGCGAGAATTGAACCAACTCGACCGTGAGTTGCCGGAGGTCGACCTTCGCGACACCGATCTGCTGGCGATGGACGAGGGAACCGCTCCCAAAGCTCGTTGGACATCCATGCAGTCAGCCCAACGCGAGACGCTGCTCGGCGATGTCCAACGGTGGCTTCAGAAAGAGCCGGCGCAGTGGCTGGATGTACTCGACGAATTGCTTGAGAACGGCTGGCAACTCACACTTGAAAGTGGCGCTGTTGTGGAGCGGGATTGGCACGGACTGATCTCCATCGCGTTCATGGAAGAGCTCAAGACGCAGCCAAGATTGAGCACCGTGTTTGAGGCGAGAATTCTCGCCGAGTTAAAGAATCACGATTCGCGCCTCGAGCCGGTCAGCACGTTTGGCGGATTCCAAGTTGTGTTTGACCGTATCCTACCGCCCCTCGATCGCGTCGAACGTTCGCTTACCGCGCTGCGCACGGACATATTCGAACTCAAGAACGACGTCAGGGCGATCGACCACAAACTATCTGCTGCCAGTCCGCGGCCGCATCTGTCCGCGCGCCGCTGGGTTTACCTGGCGGCGGGAGTTCTCCTGTTCGTGGTTCTGGCTTGGTCCTTCCTGCCTCGGCCCGCGCCAGAGAGTAAAAACGCTCAAATGCCGGAGAAGGCGCCTCGCGTTTCCGGTGCAGTCAACCAGAAAACGGGAGACCAGAGTCCGGCTATTGCGAATACCCAGACCGGGAATATCGACATACGATATGGAGTGACCACGGGCAAGCAGACTAAAGGGGGACAAGATAAGTGAAGCGAGTATTTCTGTCGATAATTTTGACTGGTGTGGCGCTGGGGCAAACTGCGCAACAGCAGAAGAAAGCGGCTCCCGCCAAGCCGCAGACGGCAACCCCAACCCAACGTACTGGAAACTGTAGCCCCGCGCTGTCTGGTGTTCAGTCACAAGGCGACGTCCGGATTGTCTTCGAAAAAGGCGCTTGTCCAGGAGTGGATACGGCGCGGCTCGAACAGCAGTTCAACGCGCTGTTTAAGGAGATACGAGGCGACCAGCAGACGATGCTGAAGATTCTGCAGAGCTTCCAGCAAGGCGCCGCGGCCACCCGCCAGATGTCTGGACCAGAGATGCAGAAGGTGTACGAAGACTACGTGAAGCAGTTGATGGCGGTCTACAAATCCATGGGCGTTGGTGTGGCCGGCGGCGCATCGACGTTGAAGGACATTCCAATTCGCGCCACGCCCCATCAAGACGACACAATTCTGCTTCAGCCTGCCGGACAGTTCGGCAGCGCGAAGCTGCAGTACTCCACGGATGGAACGAACTTCACCGATCTTGCCTACAGCCAAATCGTGAAATTCGGCCCCGGAACCAAATTGTTTGTGCGGGTCGTTGACGCCTCAGGCACGGAGATTCTTCGCCAGGATAAATCCGCCGAGATAGCAAGGCAGCTTGTAGAACTGGTCAAAACTTCGGTAAAGCAGATGAACGTTCCCCAGCAAGCCAATATCGGCACGCCATGGGGGTGCAGTCTGGTTGGCTGCAAATTCATTGAATGGCAGCAGAAGGCAATTTGCAGCCCGCTCGTTACGAAGGCTTATTTGAGTGACGACAATACTAAATTCAGTTTTGCGATCGACCGGAGCCGATGCAACTTGCCGGTAGAGAAGTTGCCCGGCGCTTGCCACTACATGCCACAGTTCCCGTTTCCACTCCGCGTCGGAAAGCCCGTCTATCTCAAGCTGGAATTTAGTGGCGGTGGCTCCCTGGTTGAAACTTTGGAAGTTAGCGATTACATCTTGGCGGAAAGCCAGGTTGCTTATGCCAATCCACACCTGAAACAAATCAAAAACTGGGCGCTGCTCGAACCTGTCAACCCCGTGGCCAACCGGCCGTCGCCCATTGCAGCCGCGGCGTTTTCCTCCGACTCAACCTACTGGGGCGTCCATATTTTTTCCGGCATGCAGGGTTGTGAGAGAACCCAGGAGTCTATGGCCGCCGAAAGTTGGCTGCTCGATCAGGATGGCTACGGGCTGGAACGTTTGAAACATCCCGGTCCCGTCTTGCCGTTCGGTCCCGGTGTTGATCGGCCGCCATCTTTGAAGCAGGCCACCGAACTGCTCGCTCGTCCATTGAAAATCGGCGTCGCATTCGAGTCCAGCCAGCGGACCCGATCGTCAACTTACGAATACACTCTGGACCTACGTAAAGTAATAATGGCTGAGGTTGCGCGTCACAAGCCGGCCAAGGTGCGATGCGATGGCAGGGCCGGACGCAGTTTTGAATGCGGCGCCGCTGACCCAATTGCGTGGATCGGTATGAAGGGTTTGCGCTACGGGCCCAAACCAACCGAATTGAATCGGAATATTGACCTTGACTACACACCCGAACACTATTTGGCGGCCGACTACAGCGGCGACCTTCCGGAGTGGGCAAGGTATCAGCGTGGGGCGCGCGCCGTCTTCATTTTTCGCCCGGAACCGGAATGGAGCGACATCTTCTACCAAGTGATCTACGAGGACGGAAAATTAGGGGACGTCGAGCGCGCCAGAGTCCCTCGCTAGTTGCCACACCCCGCCTCCCCCCGCGATACAATCTCCCCCATGGCGCAAATCTCCCGTTCTGCCGAAACCTACGACGTCGTCGTCGTGGGCTCCGGCGCCACCGGCGGCTGGGCCGCAAAAGAACTCTCCGAAGCCGGCATGAAAGTGGCCCTCCTCGAAGCCGGTCCCAAGGTCACGCCCAAGGACTACACCGAGCATCTCCAAACCTGGCAGATGCCCTACCTCGGCATGTCCCCCAAAATCCGCGACACCCGCCCCATCCAAGGCCAGTGCTACGCCTGCACCGAATACAACTACAAGTGGTTCGTCAACGATCACGACAACCCCTACACCCAAGCCAAACCCTTCAACTGGATCCGCATGCGCGTCCTCGGCGGCCGCTCCCTCTCCTGGGGACGCCAGTCCTACCGCATGGGCGACCTCGACTTCAAAGCCGCCTCCCACGACGGCTATGGCGACGACTGGCCCATCGACTACGCCGAAATGATCCCCTACTACGAAAAGGTCGAACGCTACGTCGGCATCAGCGGCCGCGCGGAAGGCCTCTCCCAACTCCCCGACAGCGTCTTCCTCCCGCCCATGGACATGACCTGCACCGAGAACGCCTTCCGCAAAGCCGTCAAGGACAAATTCGGCCGCACCGTCACCATCGGCCGCACCGCCATTCTTACCAAGCCCCACAACGACCGCGCCGCCTGCCATTACTGCGGTCCCTGCGAACGCGGCTGCGTCACCAACTCCTACTTCTCCTCCCCCTTCACCACCGTCGCCGACGCCCTCAAAACCGGACGCACCACTCTCATTACCGGCGCCGTCGCCGCCCGCATCACCATGAAGGACGGCAAAGCCTCGGGCGTTGCGTATATCGATCGCACCACCCGCGCCGCCCGCGAAGTCCGCGCCAAAATCGTCTACCTCTGCGCCTCCACCATGGAGTCCACCCGCCTGCTCCTCAACTCCGGCATCTGCAATAACAACGACGCCCTCGGCGCATACTTGATGGATCACATCTACCAGGGCGGCGCATCCGGCGACATGCCCACCGTCGAAACCAAACCCTGGGCCGGTATGCCCAAGCGCCCCAACGGCCTCTACGTCCCGCGCTTCCGCAACGTCAAACAGAAAATGACCCACGGCTTCATCCGCGGGTCCGGACAGCAGGGCGGCGGCAACCCCAACTGCCCCC
>CAYUZM010000480.1:0-5112 GCA_964449665.1 uncultured Solibacteraceae bacterium | reverse complement strand
CTCATTGCGGCCGGGCTTGCGGTCGATGAAAGCGTCGATCACGCCGCCCTTGATCGGACCCGGACGGTAGAGTGCGTTCAACGCCGTGAGGTCTTCAATGCGCTCCGGCTGGTAGCGGCGGAGAACGTCGCGCATACCCGGCGATTCAAACTGGAAGATGCCGCTCGTGTAGCCGTTGGAAAAGATCTCGTAGGTCCTCTTATCGTCGAGTGGAACCTCTTCCAGGTCGACCTTGACCCCATGATGCACGCCGATCAGCCGCACGGCCTCATGGATGATCGTGAGCGTCGTCAGCCCCAGGAAGTCCATCTTCAGCAGGCCGAGCTTCTCCACGCCCGACATGTCGTATTGCGTAACGACTTCATCCCGGTTCGTCTTATAAAGAGGAACCAGTTCCTTCAACGGCGTGGACGAGATCACCACGCCCGCGGCGTGCATGCCGGCGTTGCGCGCCATCCCCTCCAGGCGCAGTGCGGTGTCGAGCACCTCGCGTACGCGCGGGTCGGCCTTGGCGGCGTCCTCAAAGCCGGGCTCCATCGAGAAGGCCTCTTTGAGCTTGATATTGAGCGGCTGCGAAGGCACCAGCTTGGTGAGCTTTTCCACGTCGCCGAAGCTCATGTCGAGCACGCGGCCGACGTCTTTGATCGCCGCGCGCGCGCCCAACGTGCCGAAGGTGATGATTTGGGCTACGAAGTCGCGGCCGTACTTTTCGGTGACGTACTGGATGACCTCGCCGCGCCGATTCGTGCAAAAGTCGATATCGACGTCGGGCATGCTGATGCGCTCGGGATTGAGAAAGCGCTCAAAGAGCAGCCCATACTGCAACGGATCGACGTCGGTGATCGAAAGCGCGTAGGAAACCAGCGAACCGGCGGCCGATCCACGGCCCGGGCCCACCGGAATGCCCTTGGTTTTCGAGAAATGGATGAAGTCCCAGACCACCAGGAAGTAGCCGGAGAACCGCATCTGCTGGATCATCTTGATCTCGCGATCAAGGCGTTCGTAGTAGACCTCGAGCGGCTGCCGCAGTTGGCCGGCCTTCTGCATCGCTTCCAAACGCGGGCGGCGGCGTTCAAAACCTTCCCGCGAAACAAATTCGAAGTAGCTGTCAATCGAATGCGGCTGCGGAATGTCGAAGCGCGGGAAGGGGTCCTTTACCTTTTCCAGCTTCACCTGGCAGCGCTGCGCGATGTCCCATGTACGGTCCAGCGCCTCTTCGACCTCGCCGAAGATCTGCATCATTTCGTCGCGCGATTTCAGGTAGAAGTCGGGCGAATCCCACTTCATGCGCGACGGATCGGAGACAGTCTTGCCCGTCTGGATGCAGAGCATGATCTCGTGGGCGCGCGCGTCGTCGCGCTTCAAATAATGCGCGTCGTTGGTGGCCACCAGCGGCATGCCCGTTTCGCGTCCCATGCGGTAGAGCATGGGCAGAATTTTCTTGTCCTGGTCGAGGCCGTGGTTTTGCAGTTCGAGAAAGAAGTTGTCCTTGCCGAAGATGTCCTGATACTCGTAGGCGAGTTTCTTGGCCTCCTGGTATTTGTCCTCCATCAGGTGCTCGGCGATGTCGCCCTTCAGGCACGCCGACAGCGCGATCACGCCCTTGGAATGCCGCGTCAGAACGTCCTTGTCGATACGCGGCTTGTTGTAAAAGCCGTCCAAGTAGCCCGACGACACCATTTGGATGAGGTTGCGGTAGCCGTCCTGATCCTGGCAGAGCAGAACGAGGTGGTTGTAGGAGCGGGCGTTGCTGCGGTCCTTTTGGCCCATCGGGCTCGTATAGACTTCGCAGCCGATAATCGGGTTGATGCCGTGCTCTTTAGCGGCGTTGTAGAACTCGACCGCACCGAACATGTTGCCGTGGTCGGTCATGGCGACGGCCGGCATGCCTTGCTCGGCCACTGTCTGCATCAGGCGCTTGGTTTCACAGGCGCCGTCGAGAAGTGAATAGTCGGTGTGGCAATGCAGGTGGACGAAGGGCGGTACCGCGGACATCTTGGGCTATTGTAACGCCCGGCTCCGTGATACCATCCCGGCATGCGACGAATTGCTCTCACGCTGGCAGCCTGCACGCTGCTGTGCGCGCCCCTGACGGCGGCGCGGAATACGCTGGACGTTTACTTCATCGACGTGGAGGGCGGCCAAGCGACGCTGCTGGTGACGCCGGCCGGCGAGTCGCTGCTGGTGGATTCCGGCTGGCCCGGCTTTGAAGGCCGCGACCCGATGCGCATTCAGGATGCGATGAAGAAAGCCGGCATCCAGCATATCGACTACTTCTGGATGACCCACTATCACACCGACCACGTCGGCGGGCTGGAAGATCTGGCGCAAAAGGTGACGATCAAGACTTTCGTCGACCATGGCGACAACGTGGAGACCAACCCCGGCGGCCAGAAATGGTCGGCCGCCTACGAGCGTGTACGAACCAAGGGCAAGCGGCTGACGCTGAAAGCGGGTGACAAACTGCCATTGAAGGGCGTCGACGTGGTAACCGTGGCTTCGAACGGCAGCGTCATCACGAAGGCGATCAATGGCGGCGGCGCGACCAACCCCCTTTGCACCTCCGCGCAGCAGCGCGCCGTCGATCCGACCGAAAACGCCCGTTCATTGGGCTTCCTCCTGACCTTCGGTAAGTTCCGCTTTCTCGACCTCGGCGACCTTACCTGGAACAAGGAACTCGAGATGGTGTGCCCGAATAATCTCCTGGGCAAGGTGGACGTCTATCTGACCACCCATCACGGCATGGACGCCAGTGGCCCTGCTCAGATCGTCCACGCCCTGGCCCCGCGCGTCGCCATCATGAACAATGGAGCCAAGAAGGGTGGTGCGGTTCCGGCAGTGCAGGTGGTGCGGTCCTCGCCCGGACTCGAGGACCTGTGGCAGGTGCATTTCGCCGTCGCCGGCGGGGCAGACAACAACACGGCGGCCGACCAGATCGCCAACCTTGAGGAGAAGTGCCAGGGAAATGGCCTGATGTTCTCCGCCCGGAAGGATGGCTCCTTCGACGTCGTGAATTTGCGCAATCAGCATAAGAAGTCCTACCCCGCGCGGCGATAGCGGAGCGGGGGTTACGGAATCGTCCAACTGCCCCGGAAAGCCCAGTCCGAACGAAGGCCATTCTTGTCCAATGCGAGCGCCAGTATGTTCTTCGTCGTACCGGCGTAGGTCGAGGACACGAACGACAGAGGAATCGTCAGTGCGATTTCGCTGCCCGTCGTCGAGACCGACATATTCGCCAGCGGCAGCGAGCACTGGGAGTTCGAAAGCGTGTTCAGAGCCCCCGGCGCGAAGCCGCCCGTCCAGGCATTCCCCGCGTTGTTGAGCAGGTAGACAAGGCCCAGCGTATGGTTATAGGCGACATGGCAGGAGTTCACTCCAGACAGGATCGTGTTCACCATGAACTGGATCGAGTCGAAGTTGTTGGCACCATTCGCGTCGGTGTACTTGAGAGTGAATACCGGCGTCAGTCCCGAACCGGAGTTTGGCGAGAGCGAGAAGAAAACGGGCGCCGCCGGAGGCACCGCCGCGGCCGTCAACTTGGCCAGGAACATATCGAGCGAACCAGCATGCGTATAGCGGTAGGCCGACTGCGTGGGAAAGTTCGAGGAAGTGGTGGTGCCGGTCACAAACATTTCCCCCAGCGTATTGATGGCCACTCCATAGGCTTGGTCCGCCGATGTCCCGCCAAGATAGGAACTGTAGACGAGCGGCGTCCCGTTTACGTGCACCTGGGTCACGAACGCATCGTAGGAACCGCCGTTGGCGGCCTGGGACGCCTGGGCGGTGGGGAAGTTGACCGACGATGTATAGCCGGCGACGAAGATCTGCCGGTTGACGTCGACAACCAATGACGTCGCCACGTCGGTACCCGAGCCGCCGAGATAGCTGCTGTAGACACGCAACCCGCCGTTGTCGTGCTTGGTATAGAAGGCGTCCAACCCACCCCGGTTCGTGCTCTGGAAGGCCGTTACGGTCGGAAAATTGGCCGATGACGTCACGCCAGCCGTGTAGGTATTGCCAAACGGATCAACCGCGATCGTCAGCCCCTGTTCGGGAAGGATCGTGGTACCGTTCGAACCACCGAGATAAGTGGAGAAGACGAGCGCGTTGCCGTCGCTGTTAAATCGCGCGACAAAGGCATCCTGCCCACCCGCGTTCAACGGTTGGGCGGCATTGAGCGTGGGGAAGTTCGTCGACCACGTGTAGCCGGTCACATACGGGGTCAGTTGCGTGGCGTGCAAGGCAATGGCGCGCCCGCTGTCGTCGCCGCTGCCGCCGAAGTAAGTATTGAACACCAGCGCGGAATTGAAATTGATCTTCAACAGCATCCCGTCATATCCGCCCGCGTTGGACGCCCGGAAGGGAAACTTCGTGGGGAGGTTGGTCGAATTCGTGTCGCCAACCGCGTAAATCTGGCCGAAGGAGTCGAGCACGCAGCCGTAGACGGAGTCGTTCCCACTGCCCCCGATGTAGCTGTTGTAGACGAACGCGTTGCCGGCCGGATTCAGCTTCAGCACGAAACCGTCGCGCGCGCCACCTCTCGCCGCTTGAATCTGCGACGCATTGAACGTCGGAAAGTTAGACGATGTCGTGAAGCCGCATGCATATGCCGAGCCGGCGGCATCGACGGCCACTCCCATGGCACGGTCGTCGCCGGTCCCGCCTATGAAGGTCGCATAGAGGATCTGCGTCCCGGCGGCATTCATTTTGAACACAAAGGCGTCATTGCTGCCGCCGAAGTTCTGGATCGCGCCCTGCGCGGGGATATTGGACGAGTCCGTGTATCCCGCCACATACATGTTGCCCGCCGCATCGAGGGCGATGGAGTTGCCAACGTCGGAGTTAGTGCCTCCGAAGTAGGAACTGTAGGTGAGCACGGGATCGATGACGAGAGGCGTCTGCCGGTCATAGTCTTCGATCAGGAAGCCGGCCGTCTCATCGCCCTGAAGAAAGTAGCGGGCCCCGAGATAGTGGCGCCCCTCGGCCAGGTCCTGGTAAACCACCGGCGGGTGCTCTCGAAACGATCCACTGGCGGCATGCACCGTAAGGCTGCCATCCTCCTCAACCTCCACGCGCTGCGCGCCCCGGTAGCGGACGCGGATCACGCGGTGA
>CAYUZM010000479.1:0-5122 GCA_964449665.1 uncultured Solibacteraceae bacterium | reverse complement strand
CATGGCGGTGACCTCAAAGAAGCCTTCAACTACTTCACCGATGCCGTCCGCACGGGCCGTACCGCGCTCCCTGGCCAAGGCTCGGTCGACTTCGACGATCCCATCTGGCAAAGCTTCGCCCGCGCCATGATGCCCATGATGATGCCGCCCGCGCAGTTCATCGCCCAGCAACTCGCCAGCCTCAAGCCCTGCCGCGTACTCGACATCGCCGCCAGCCACGGCGCCTTCGGCATCGCCATCGCCCGCGCCAATCCCGCCGCCAGCATTATGGCGCTCGATTTCCCCGGCGTCCTCCCGGTCACGCGCGAACACGTCGGCGTCGCCGGGCTCAACGCCCAGTTCTCGTTCCTCCCCGGCGACATCTTTACGTCCGGCCTCGAAGGCCCCTACGACGTGGCGCTGCTTACCAACCTGCTCCACCACTTCTCTATGGAAAAGAACATCGGGATGCTGCACCGAATCCGCGAATCCCTCGCTCCCGGCGGCCGCGTCATCACCCTCGAGTTCGTCCCCAACGCCGACCGCATCACACCGCCCATGTCCGCCGCTTTCTCCCTCGTCATGCTCGGCTCCACGGTCGAAGGCGACGCCTACACCTTCGCCGAGTTCGAACACATGTTCCAGGCCGCCGGCTTCCCGCGTAATGAGGTCGTCGACGTGCCCAACTCGGTCCAGCAGTTGATCACCAGCTTCGCCGCATAGCCTGGCTTACTGCAACAACGCAACCGTGTTCAGGCCGTTGAACGACGTGAACGCGCCGCCGGGACTGAATCGCAATCCCAAAGCGGAAAAGAAGCTCGTGCTCGAACGGAAAACCACCGTGCCCCGCCGCCCCGCCGTAGCCGGAACCCGCCCCGGCATAGTAAACGCCGTGTGCCCGCTGGCCGGCAGTTGAATTGTATCGGTCGCGTAGGTCGCGCCCGCTTCGTCGCGAATCGTCGCCGTGATCGTCGCGCCCGCCGACCCCGCGCCGTTCACGCACGCCACACCCGTCGTAAATCCGCCCGTATTGTCGTATGGCAGGATCAAAACCTTGTCGAACAGGCTCGTCAACGGCGCGACCGCCTCAAAGTCCGGCCGCCCCGCCACCGATTGCCGGAAAACCCCAAACCCGCCGATCCGTCCCGCATTCGTGTCGTAGGTCAGCTCCCCCCAGCCTTGCGCGAGCGCCCCTTGGCCCGAAGTCTCAAACACCACGCTGGCCCCCGGACCTAACGTGCCCGTCAACTGGTCCCCCGTTCCCACACCCGTGATTGCCAGTTGCCAGAAGCCGCCCGCGCTGGTCCAGAAATCGACTTGAAACGGCATCGACACCGTCGACAGATTCACCAGGAAGATTTGCGTCTTCCACCCATCTCCGTTCGCCAGCTGAGGAAGGGCATCGTCTCCGGCGAATACCGTCACCTCGCGCTGCGGAGCACCAGACCCCGTGGCGACGGCCCCGGTGGCACCGGACCCGGCTGTGCCTGACCCGACGGACGCCCGAGTCACCGCGCGCGCCGCGAACTTGTCGCCATACGTCGTCCGCATCCGAAAATCGGATAGGTCCGCCCCAAAAGCCAGCGGCAACAGGAGAAATGGAACTGTAAGCCGGATCACTCTCTACCTCCAAACAGAAACGTGGTCTCTGCCATAAAGCGTAGCCGGCGTGCGGATTGCGTCACCGCCCAGCGTTTTCTCTCAGAAATAGTGAGAATATTTCCACCCTCGCACCACTACCCCTACCGAACCGGATCTGTCATGACCGAATCGCACCTCCAGGATGAGGAACTGGAGCAATACCTCCTCGGAATTCTGCCCGAATCGCGCCTCGACGCCGTCGAAGAGCACATCCTCTTTTGTCACCACTGCATCGCCCGCGCCGAAGACATGGATGCCTTCCTCCGCGCCGCGCGAAAAGCGATGGAACGCAAACCCAACTGATCGCTACAATCGAGTCGTGCCGCGGCTCCTCCTCCTATTTCCGTTCACTGCGGTAATCGCCCTAGCCCAACAGCAGCCGGAAATCCCCTCCCCCTACCAAATCGCCGAGGCTTTTTCGTCGTCGCGCACCCCGAACTTCGCCGCGCTCATGACGCGCCTCGGCCTCCCCACGCAACTCGACGAAACCTCGGAGTTCCGCGACCTCGAGTGCGACAAATGGACTTGCCGCGTGGAATTGACGGGCGCCGGCCCCATCGCCGTCAGAATCTCCAGCAAGTTGGCGTTCCGCATCGTGTGGATGGAGGAACAGCCGCGCTCGCGCACGTGGGCCGTTCGTGGCTATCTCGATGGCCATTCCAAATACGGCGTCACAGTTCGCTTCGTGTCGAAATACCACCCCGTCGAAAGCACCGGGACGAGCGTCTCACCGTATTGGTCTATCGTTCAGAATCTATACGAACCCCGCAATGGCCGGCTCATCTCTGTACTCAGACTCCCCGCCTACGGGCAAGAGTCGAACGGCCCGGGCCAGCCGCATCGCAAGTGGAACGTCACCATAGTGGACACCTTGGCCCGCTCGAAAGACAAGGACCAACTGATTGCCTACATCCGTCTCGTCGTCACCACTCACGATACCGATCCGCCAGTCTTTGCCGATGAGCGCCGCATTGCAAGATTCGTCCGTCCGGCCGGCGCGCCAGCGTTTCGCCTCGATCCCAAACAGTCCGACATTTCCCAACGCGATCTTGACGGACTCTTTCACGCCACCGAAGACCCTCCTGACCACACCCTCTTCCTCAACTTCACCCGCGCCAGCCTCCTCCAAATCGCCCGTGGCCCCGCCCCCGTCAAACGCCGCTGGCTCCGCGCCTACCTCGCCCAATCGCCGCCCTCCCCCATAAAATCGCAACTTCTCCGCGCCCTCCTCCCGTCCAAATAGGTGAGCGCCCGGCGTTTCTCTTGCTGTCGCCAGCGTCCCCGTAGCGGCACGCCGCCCGGGGCAGTGGTAAAATTGAAGCGTTCATGGCAGTAAGCATCGGCGGCATCTTGCGGCGGTTATTTCTATGGGAGTTCCCTCGTGGAAGTCGCGGCTACGACATCGTCGTCATCCTCATCCTCTGCTTTATCTTTCTAACCCCGCGCGAAGTCTTCCGCGATCAGCCCCGCCCCAAGAACGTCGCCCTTCTTCCCACTCAGCACGGCGCGGGCAAATTCTTCATCGAACCGGCCCTCCTCGAGCAGTTCCCTCCGCAGGAACGCATGAAGGAAGCCGAACGCCTCGTCCACTCCCAGACCGAAGGCCGCAACCGTACCTTGATCAGTCTCGATCCCATCTACGACGACGAGCACGAACTCAAGGGCTACCTCGCCTCCACCGCGCCATAGTCCCCGCGCGCCAACCCGTCCTGGATCACTCATGAACCATCACGTCCGCACCGCGCTCCTTTGCTCCGCCCTCACTGCCGCGTTCTCGGCCCCGGCGGCGGCGCAAACGGCAGCCGCTGTCCTCGCCCGCCTCGATGGCGCCTCGGCCGGCTTCCGCTCCGCTACCGCCCACATCGAACGCATCACCCACACCGCCATCATCAATGAGAGCCTCACCGAAACCGGCACGCTCCGCATGATGCGCGCCAAAGGCGCCGTGCATCTCTATCTCGAGTTCACCAAGCCCGATCCCAAAACCTACGCCTTCCATGACCGCAAGGCCGAAGTCTACTTCCCCAAAATCCAGACCGTCCAGGAATACGACGTCGGCAAGCAAAAAGGCCTCGTCGAACAGTTCATCCTCCTCGGCTTCGGCACCTCCGGCAAGGAGCTCACAAAGAACTACGAAGTGACGTTCCTGGCCGAGGAAAACGCCGGCGGACAGAAGGCCTCCCGCATCCAGCTCAACCCCAAGTCCGCCAAAACCCGCGAGTACTTCACCAAGGTCGAACTTTGGATCAACCCCGAAGGCCGCACCGTCCGCCAGAAGTTCTTTCAACCTTCCGGCGACACTACCACCGTCACCTACTCGAACCTCGTCTGGAACCCGGCCTTGACACCCGATGCGCTCTCCCTGAAACTGCCTGCAGGCGTCAAGAGGGAGTACCCGCAACGGTGAGCACGCAGGTGCATGATCAGCCAGCCGTCACGGCCAGCTCAAAAAAATCCTACGGAAGCCGCCTCGGATTCCTCGATTGGGCGCGCGGTTGCGCCGCCCTCATCATGCTCCAAGGCCACATCTTCCACTCCTTCACCGCGACCGATCTCCGCCAGGGCTCCATCTACAACCTCTCCCAATTCCTCGGCGGCATGCCGCCTGCCATCTTTCTGTTCCTCACCGGCTGCACCTTTTCGTTCCTCATGAACTCAAACGAAAAGAAAGGCATCGCCCCGTGGACCAGCGTCCGCACCTGCCTCAGCCGTGCCTTCTACCTCTGGGGGCTCGCCTTCGCCTTCCGCTTCCAGCTCTGGATCTTCGGCCTGCCTTCCAGCCCCTGGACCGACCTCTTCAAAGTCGACATCCTCAACTGCATGGGCATCACCCTCGCTGCCGCCAGCCTCACCGCGCTCTGGACCACGCGCCAGCGCGCCACTCGCGGCGCCCTCCTCGGCCTTGTCGTCGCCGGCCTCTCCCCGCTGGTCAGCGCGCACGACTGGTCCGCCATTCCCGTCTTCGTCCGCTCCTACTTCGTACCCGACTACAACCAGTTCAGCTTCTTTCCCTGGGCGGCATTCGTCCCCTTCGGCATCGCCTTCGGCAGCGTCCTGCGTCTGATCGACCAGCACCACCTCGAACGCCTCCTCCAATGGACCTCCATCGCCGCCTTCGGGCCCGTGGCAATTTCCGAGCTTTCCAGCCATTTATTGATGGAAGCGAGCACCCTGAGCCGGAACCTTCGGGCCCTGCGGACGGCGGGCTATGTGGAGTGGCAGGAGGGGTCCGACCGCCGCCCGGCGCAGATCAGCCTGAGCGACGAAGGCCATAAGGCCCTGGCCGCGGCGATCCCCGCCTGGCAGGAGATGCAGCGCGGCCTGACCCAGCGCCTGGGCAGCGGCAAGGCCAGCGCGCTCCTGGAAAACCTGGAAACCGCTGCCCGCGCCCTGGCGGAGTAAAACGCGCCCCTCCTTGTCCTGTATCTACATATAATAATTCTGCGCCGTCTTTGGCGTGGCCCTTAATGTTTATTAAACCGTTCCGGGCAAAACTTGCCGC
>CAYUZM010000478.1:0-5126 GCA_964449665.1 uncultured Solibacteraceae bacterium | reverse complement strand
CGCGTATTGATCGGCCGCGCGCTCGGGGACCGGCTCGCACGTGAAGGCAGCCAGGAACTGCTCGCCTGTCGCTTCCAACTCGCCGCGCCGCTTTCCTTCGGGCAGTTTTGCAATACCGAACAGAATCTCGCCCCGAACGATTGTGCAAGTGATGACTTGATCCGTGGGGTTCAGCGCCGCCATCCATTCCTCGATTCGAGGCGCGGACCTCATTAGGTCGCTGATCGCGTTGGTATCGAGGAGATACGTCACGCGAATACTCAAGCCTCAAAAGGACTTTGGTCGTTGACGGGAATGCGTGCGGCGGCGATTGCTGCTTCGAGGTCGTCCGTCGCCAGCTGGCTGGGATGAGGGAGGTTGCGAAGGGTTCGCAAGAGAGCTTGCGGCGAGGCGGGCCGATCAAGCAACGAGCGGAGACGGTCGACCGCCAGTTGCTCGACACTCATTTGTTGTGCGGCGGCAATGCATTCGAGGCTACGTGCGAGTTCTTCGGGAATCTCGATCGTCATCAGTTTTATTCTCTCACTGAACTAAGTTCGACGAACTCCACGTTCCACGGCGAGGCGGTTATGTCGAGGCGGGTGCTGGTGATGGGGCGTTTGAAGCGCCGGTGGACTCCTGCGGAGGATGCCTTGGTAACATGAGAAGTTCCCCTATATGCACGACTTATCGTTTTTCCGCACCAACTTGGATGCCGTGGCTGAGCGGCTGGCGACGCGCGGGTTTGCGCTCGATGTCGAGGCGTTTCGGGCGATGGATGGGGAGCGCCGGGCGGCGCTGACCGAAAGCGAGTCGTTGAAGGCGCAGCGGAATGCCGAGAGCATGGAGATCGGCAAAAAAAAGAAAGCAGGCGAGGACACCACCGAGCTTCAGGCCCAGGTGCGGGCGATGGGCGAACGAGCGGCCGAGTTGGAAAAGAAGGCCGCCGAGTTGGACGAGAAGTTTCGCGAGTTGCTGGCCGGGATTCCGAACACTCCGCACGAAACCGTTCCGGTGGGCCGGTCGGCCGAAGATAACGTTGTGGTGCGGGGCGGAGTGCAACCGGAGCCGCTTCCCTTCCCGGCGAAGCCGCATTGGGACCTGGGGCCGGAGTTGGGCATTCTCGATTTCGACCGGGCGGCGAAAGTCACCGGGGCGCGGTTTGCGGTGTATGTGGATTTGGGCGCGAAGCTGGAGCGGGCGCTGATCAACTTCATGCTGGACACGCACACGCGGGAGCATGGGTACACCGAAGTTCTGCCGCCGTTCATGATTAATTCGGCGAGTCTGTTTGGGACGGGGCAGTTGCCGAAGTTTGCCGCCGATCTGTTCAAGATCGAGGGCACGGATTACTGGCTGGCGCCGACGGCCGAGGTTCCGGTGACGAACCTGTTCCGCGACGAGACGCTGGAGGCCGAGTCGCTGCCGGTGTCGCTGTGCGCCTACACGCCCTGCTTCCGGAGCGAGGCGGGCAGCTATGGGCGCGATGTGCGGGGGATCATCCGGCAGCATCAGTTCCAGAAGGTGGAGCTGGTGAAATTTACGCGGCCCGACCAGAGCTTTGAGGCGCTGGAGACGCTGACCGGCGACGCCGAGGATATTTTGAAGCGGCTGGGGCTGCCGTACCGGACGGTGGTGCTGTGCACGGGCGATATGGGGTTCTCCTCGGCCAAGACCTACGACATTGAAGTCTGGCTGCCGAGCCAGGGCGAGTATAAGGAGATCAGCTCCTGCTCGAACTTCGAGGCGTTTCAGGCGCGGCGGGCGTCGATTCGCTGCCGGGCGGGGAAGAAGACCGAGCCGCTGCACACTCTGAATGGGAGCGGGCTGGCGGTGGGGCGGACGTGGGTGGCCATTGTGGAGAACTACCAGCAGGCCGATGGCACGGTGGTGATTCCCGAGGCGCTGCGGCCGTATTTGAACGCCGAGCGGATTACGGGGCGCGGCAAGCTGGGTTAAGCGCGACTGCGCGGGAACGGGACATTCCGGCGCCGTCCGGTCAAGCGGCGGCGCGCCCAGGCCACCACTGCCAGACCGGAGGCGGCGAGCCACGACGTGCCGGGCTCGGGCACTTCACCGTTGGAAGCCTGCCCTGGATAGGTGTATCCATTTGCCGATGTGTAGGCGCCGGTGATGCCAACCGTTACCGACTGGTCGGCGGCCGCCACGCCGCGGCCGAGGATTTCGGCGCCGAGAACCATGCGGAAGGTGCGGGTAATTTCGGTTCCAGGCGGGAGGGGGAAGGGAAAGAAATCCTGGGGAGAAACGATGAAGTGGGTGTGGGTGTCCTCGCCCGTGCGTCCGCTGATATCCAGGTAGGCTTCGATGCCGAACAGGGCGGTGAAGGCCTCGTCGTTCTGGGGTTCGAGGCCGAGGGCGAAATAGACCGAAGCGCTTGAGCCGTCGTCGAGGATATTGAGCTCGTTCAGGTCGAAATAGATGTCGAACGTGATCGGTTCGTCGAAGGTGAGTGTGTCGATGAGCGCGGCGACGGCGATGGCGCGGTTAGCACCCGGACTGGTGCGGGCGACGGCGCGGAGCCGGGCTTCGCCGGTGTGGACGTGGGCGGCGGCGTAGGCGGAGGGCTCGAGGCCCAGGGTTGCACAGAGCCCGGTAAGGGGGGCGCAGCCGTGCGTACCGGTGTAGGTGAAGGCAGAGGAATTGAACTGACCGCTGGCGGAAGCGCGGGCGCCTCCTTGTATGGCGGTGTCGAATGCGGGGTCGCCGTCGGTGTCCGCTCCCAGTTGGATGAAGGAGTTATTCACGCCGACCCCGGCGAAGATGCCCGCGTAGGCGGGGGCTGTGTAAGGGGCGGCGCAGAGCGCGAAAGAGACAACGAGGACACTCCGATGGAAGGCACGCATGGTGCACAGTGTAGGCCGGTTGGAGCCGGAATCCTCGTGACGGATCGTTACGTAACGGCGCGTAACGGCGGAAATTAAGGGAAAAGGCGTTCAAAGCGGGGATCGCCGTGGAGCGAGGCAAAGATGGGGCCGGGGCGCGCGTAGGGGAGGGCGGGGTCACCGGCCTTGGACGCAAGTTCGAGGTGGCGGAGGGCGGCGGCGTGGTCAGGGAAACCCATTGAGGCGACGGCAAGCAGGAGGTGGCGGGAACGGTCGGGGAGCCGGGCGAGGCGGGTCTCGAAGGGCGCCGCGAGCTGGGGGCGGCGGGTACGGCGGTAGAGGTAGGCGAGGTTGGCGGTGCAGGAGGGTTCGCCGGGGGAGATTTCCAGGCAGCGCTTGAATTGAGATTCGGCTTCGCCGGGGCGGCCGAGGAAGTAGAGGGCCCAACCGCGGCGGCTATAGGCGGCTGGGATGCGCGGGTGAGCGGCGACGATGAGGGCGGTCTCGCGTTCGGCGTCGGCAAACCGGTGGAGCATGGTGAGCAGGGAGACATGGGTCAGGGCGACGATGGCCGCCTGGGGCAGGCGTTTGCGGCCGTCCTCGACGATAGGGAGGGCGGCGGCGGGATCGCCTGAGGCGGCCGAGGCAAGGAATAGGTAGCGGTAGATGCCTTCGTCGTCCGGCTTGGCGGCGCGCACGGCTTGGAAGTGGCGGGAGGAGAGCGCGTAGTTCTTTTCAAAGAAGTGGGCGTGATAGCCAAGATAGAACTGGGCTTCGGAGGAATCGGGCTGCAACTGATGGAGACGGCGTGCGGCGGCGGCCATTTTCAGACTGAGGGCGGGGTCGTAGTCGAGAGCGCGGTAGTAGGTTTTGGAGAGTCCTTCGAGGGCGGAGACGTTCTGGGAATCGATGGCGAGGACCCGCTGGTAGAGCGCGGCGGCGCTCATGAGCGCGGGGAGGCCTTTCGCGCCCCGTTCGGATTGCGAAGCCTCGACGAAGTCTTTGCCGTCGGGAAACGCTGAGGCGGCTTCGGTGAGGAGCGCGCGAATCTGGGCCTTGCGATAGCTATTCCATCCGAACAGACCGGCAGCGAGGGCGGCAAAGGCAAGAAAAGCGAGGGCAAATCGCCACGGGATCGCACGGGGCGAGGGCCTGCGGCCGTGTTCGAATACAGGAACGTAGGCGCCTTTGGGAAGTGCGATGCGGGTGGTGGAAGGGAAATGGGCGTAGTAATCGTCGAGGCGTTTGCGCAAACGGGAGGCTTCAACGCGGATGAGGGAGTCGATGGTCGGGTCGTAATCGGTGCGGCCGTAAACTTCGGAGGCGATGATGACCTCTTTTGCGGCGTCGAGGCGGCCATCGAGAGCGGCGAAGGTGACGTGACGAAGGAAGGCGGCGTGTTTGGGTGCGCGGTGGAACTGCGGCGAGGCGAGCAGTTCTTCCAAATGGCGCTCGACTTCCGCGCGGACAACCATCGCGCTTCATAATATCGCCGTTGGGAGCGAAATTCCAGACCGCGGCCGGGAGCGAGGGCGGAACTGGACGGAGCGGATTACGGGGCGCGGCAAACTGGGCTAGTCACAGGGTTTGCGGACTTATTTTTCCGCTCGTAAGCAATTGCAAAAGATGGAGTTGAACCGCCCCCGGGGGGCGCGTGCGGGGGAGGTGCGCAAAGTGGGTTCGATAACCTGAGTCCGGCGAGAGAAGTGCCGCCGAAACCTAAGAAACGGCGGCACATTGTGGGACTGAGGAAGGGATGGCCCGCGAATCCAGGGGAAATGATGGCCCCTAGAGGATGCGGGCCATCCTCTTTTTGGACCCGCCCGCCAATAGGAGGACGAACCCCCAATGTCGACGACGCGTGGCAGGCTGATGGAAGTCTGCGTTCCGCTCTGCTTTCTGCTGCTGAGTTTCCGGGCCGTGGCCGCACCGCCACCGCCGCTGGTGACGATCCAGGACCAGATTTACCGGGCCGATGGGACGCCGTATGCCGGCTATATGGAAATCGAGTGGAACTCGTTTGAGGCGTCGAACCAGTCGCAGATTGCCAAACAGGCGATGCGTTTGCGGATTTTCGGCGGGCAGTTACGGACGCAATTGGTGCCGACCACGACGGCGACGCCGGCCGCGTTTTATAAGGTCACCTACATTAGCGATGGCAAGACGCTGTTCACCGAGACGTGGAACGTACCGCCGTCGGACAGTCCTTTGCGCGTGCGGGATGTGCGGGCCTCGCTTCCGGGCAGCGTAGTGGGCGGTGGCGGCGGCGGGGTGGGCGCGGTGGAAGGCGTGACGATTGCCGAC
>CAYUZM010000477.1:0-5129 GCA_964449665.1 uncultured Solibacteraceae bacterium | reverse complement strand
GCCGTCCAGGCCCAATATCACCGTCGACACGCGATCCAGCAAATAGCGGTCGTGCGTCACCAGCACAAGCGCGCCGGGAAACTCCAGCAGGTTCTCTTCCAGAATCTCGAGCGTCGGAATATCCAGATCGTTCGTCGGCTCGTCCAGCAGCAGCAGATCGGCCGGCTCCAACATCAGCCGCGCGATCAGCACGCGCGCGCGCTCACCGCCCGACAACCGCCCCACGGGCTGCCCCAGTTGCTCCTGCGTAAACAGAAACCGCGCTGCCCAGGCGTTCACGTGAATCACGCGCTCGCGATAGATCACCGAATCCGCATCGGGCGCAAGTGCGCGACGCAGTGGAACATCGGGATCGAGCGGACGGTTCTGATCGAAGTAAACGATGCGCAGCCCGTCGGCCTTCGTCACCGTCCCCGACGTGGGTGGAATCAGCCCCTGCAGCAGGCGCAGCAGCGTGGTCTTTCCACTTCCATTTGCGCCAACTAGCCCAACTCGCGTGCCGTGCGTGAACACGAAATCGAGCGAGTCCAACAGCGTGCGCCCGCCCAATTCGCAGCGCAGCCCTTCCAACACGAGCAACCGCTTCGTCTTGCGATCGGTCGCCGTAAAATCGATGTTCGCCGTCGAAGTCCGCGTCCGCGCGTTCAAATCGCCCAGCTCTTCAATCAGTTGATTCGCCTTGCCGATGCGCGCCTTCGATTTCGTCGTGCGTGCCTTGGCGCCGCGCCGCAACCACTCCATTTCGCGCCGCACCAGGTTTTCCAGCGCGATCTGCCGCTTGGACTGCGCATGTAGAAACTCATCCTTCTTCTCGAGAAAGGTGCTGTAGTTTCCGTTCACCCGCAAAATACCCTCGGGATAGGCGCGATTCAACTCCGCCATTGCGGTCGCGACGTTTTCCAGAAAGTACCGGTCGTGGCTGATCACGATCGAAGCGAAAGAGGAGTTGATGAGAAGTTGCTCCAGCCACTCAATGCCCGCAAGATCGAGATGGTTCGTCGGCTCATCAAGCAGCAGAACGTCAGGATCGAGCGCCAGCGACTCGGCAATCGCCAACCGCTTGCGCCACCCGCCGGAGAGCTTCGCCGCCTCGGCCGAAAAATCCTCGAAGCCCGCACGGCCTAGCGTCCGTACGATGTTCGCCTCGTGTTCTTCGTGCGGAATCGGCGACGCGGCCAGCGCCTTCTCCATTCGTTCGCGAATCGTCACGTCCGGCTCGAAAATCGAGTCCTGCGCGACATAGGCCATTCGCGCTTTCTTGCGGAATGCCACTTCGCCGCTGTCGGGCACGATCTCGCCCGCCAGAATTTTGAGAAGGGTCGACTTTCCCGAGCCGTTCGGACCAATCAGTCCAATGCGCTCGCCTTCCTCGCATGTGAAGGAGATATCGTCAAAAAGAGGAGCTGTGCCGAATGCCTTCGTCAGCTCCTTTGCGTTCAGGATGAGGGCCAAACAACTATTGTAGAGTCGCCGGCGGTCACTTCATCGTGCGGATGTGCGCGATGAGGTTATCGAGGTCGGCGTCCTGGATCGATTTCCCGATCACTTTGTGATTGACGGCGTCCTTGAACTTCTTCACCAACTCGGCGTCTTTTGCCTTTTGCACCTCGGCGCTGGCGAGCGGACGCAGCTTGTCGCCAAACTTCGCCTTCATCGCTGGGGCTCCAGCCCCATCGGCGCCGTGGCACATCACGCATTTCTTGGTGAAGAGTTCCTTACCTTTGGCGGCATCGCCGGCGGCCCCCAGCGTCATCGCCATGCCAAACATGCTGAAAAGGGCCGCTGTCATGAACCGTTTCATCGATCCTCCTGGGTCCGGCGGAACCGGGCCTGCTACTGGAGGACTTGCACGCGATGGGCCACCCTCACCCCCACCACGTCTCGCCCGCCGCCAAATGCGCCTTGCACGTGTCCGGGTTCAATTCAATCCCGACGCCCGGGCGATCGTGGACCTCAATGTACCCATTCTTGATGTACCCGTTCGGCAGCACCAGCAACTCGTCCATCCAGCCGCCCTGCCCGGTAACAGTCTCCACGCACAGGAAATCGCGAATCGACGAGCCCCACTGCGCGTTGGCGTAGGTGTTCACCTGCGAACCCGTGTTGTGCGTCGCCATCGGCAGGTTGTAGACCTCCGCAAAATCGGCAATGCGCTTGGTCTCCAGGAACCCGCCCGAGTTGCGCAGGTCGGGATGCAGTATGTCGCATCCCTGGTTGATGATGAAGTCCTTGAACCCTTGCCGCCGCGCAATGTTCTCGCCTGTGCACACGGGCACCTTTGAGCTTGCGCACAAGCGCGCCCAAGAGCTCGTGTACTCCACGCCCAACGGGTCTTCAAACCACAACGGCTTGATCGACTCGATCGCCTGCGCAATCTGGATCCCGGTGCGCAAATCGTATTCCCAGTGGCAGTGCACCATGATGTCGTGGTCCCACCCGATCGCCTCGCGGCAATTCTCGAAGCCCTGCTGCAAGTTGATCAGTTCGCGCGTCGTCAGCACGCGGTTCGCCAGGTCGCGCGCGTTGTCGTTCGCGGGCCGCGTGTGCGGAAACCCGAACTTGTGCGCGGTGAAGCCCGACGGGTCGGCCTTCACCTTCGCCGCCCAGTCACGGCACGACGCCTTGTCCAACATGTTGCGCGGCGCGGCGTGGTCGTAAATGCGCGTGCGCGGGCGGAACCTGCCGCCCAACAATACCGATGCCGGTTGCCCAACGATCTTGCCCGCCAGATCCCACAGCGCCATGTCGATGCCCGACGCCGCGCGCCAGAAGTTATGCGCCGAACCATCCGTGCGCGTTCCCGATAGACTCGACGTGCCTTGGCCGAGGTTCGTGTAGATCGTGTCGATCTCCAACGGGTCCTTCCCCACCAGCCACGGCTTCAGCGAATGAATCTGCTCTTTCACTCCGAAGCCCGGCGTGCCATAAGCCTCGCCGATCCCGAACGCGCCATTGTCGGCGGTGATCTTCACAAGGATGTATGTGCGCCCGCCCTGCAGAGTCATCGTCTGCACGTCGCGAATCTTCGTGCGTCCCTTCTCCTGTGCGGCAAGCGTGTGGAAGCGGCTCAGGAACGGCGCGGCCGTGGCGGTAGCGAGAAACTGGCGTCTGGAAATCGGCATGACGAGGCCGAGACTATCACAAAGTCGGGCCTCCCTACCGCAGCCCGATGATCAACAGGATCGACACGGCAATCGACAGGCCCATGGCGCGAAACCCGACGGTGCGAAGCGGCGTCGCCAGCGCCTCTAGCGTACGCAGCGTGCGCAACTCATAAGCGTGCACCAACGCCGGCAGCAGCATCGCGGCCGTTAACCAAGGATTCACAAAATAGGCGGCCACCGCCAGTGGCACCAGCGCCACTTGCGCCCCCACGGCCGCGCGGAAGAACACCACGGATTCTGGCTTTTTTGTTTTGGCCGCGATCCGCGACTCGAGCCGCGCATGCACCACCAGGATTCCTGCCGCGGCCTGCGCGGCCGAAAGCAGCCATAGCCAGCACGCCCATTGCGGTACGTCATGGACGAGCGAAAAGGCCGCCGCCAGACCCGTCGACGTGAGCCCGAAGGCGCTTGCGATCTGTAACGCCACCGAACGCTGGCGGTTGCGTACTGTCATCCAAACCGCATAGGCCGTCATCGCCACGGAGCCAACCGCGAACGCAACGAGCCACGATGTCTGCCAGCGATAGAGCAACAGCCCGCCGCTCACGGCGATCACCGGCACGAGCACGGCCACCCAACGTTTCGCTATTGCCGTTTCCAAATGTCGCTCCCGCCACACCCATCGCTGCCGCGCAAGAACAATGAGCGGCTCACGCACCAGGAACATCGCAGCGGCCACCACAACCGTCGGCACTATCGACCAGTGCCAGCTCATCGCAATCAGCGCCGCGCAGACCAGCGGCTGCGCCAGCATCGAAATCGCTCCATGCTCGCGGGGCCAAAGCGTTGGTGAGGACTCGGGTCTCCGTGTGGGTTGCATGTTCGTCTCAAAGAGTCGCGGCCGCTTCGGCCGCCGCCAGGATATAAGCCGCGTTTGCGGGCGGTCCGCCATGCCCATGCACGATCTTCCACTGTTCGAACGCATCCGCCGCTCGAACCGCCGGCACCACCTGTATGCGCACCAGCTTCCATGCCGCCGCCAGCGTCAACAAATCGCTCGCCACCGGCCGAACCGCCTGCGCGCACACTGCCAGCGGTTCATACTCCGGCTGCATCGGCTCGAGGGCCTCCAGCACGTCGCCAACGCGGAGCAACAATTCCGGCGTAACTCCTGCATCCACGCGCAGACCTCGCGCCGCGCGCAGAACCAGCCCCGGTTGGCCGCGCGTCATGCCAAAGCGTGCAAGCAGCGAGGCGCCTTCGGGCAGTTCGGCGGCCTTCACCGCTTGCCCCACATACCGGTTGAACGAAGCATCAGGCCGCGCCTCATGAAGCAACAGAATCGCCAGTCCGTTCGCGCTGTGCGGCAGCGCAGCCCGCGCCAGATGATGCCGTGCCCATCCCTCCACGAAATCTGCGTAGAGCGGATACCGCGTGCGCTGATGCAGCCGCATCAGCCCCACCATGAGCAGACCTTCCCCCGGCGTGAACGGCACTGACTCCGGCGGCGTCCCGATCAACGGGTCCACGGCCGCCCGCCAGCGGTCCTCAAATGGGTCGGAGGCGCGCAGCAGCGGCGAAGCGGCAATGGTAAGAAGCGTGCGCCGGGTCACTTCTGGCCATAGTAAGCCGAAGGGCCGTGCTTCCGCAGAAAGTGCTTGTCGTGCAGCGCTTTCGAGATCGGAAACGGGCCGCCCAGCGCCAACGATTGCGCCGTCACATGCGCGATCCCTTCCAGCACCACGGCATTGTGCGCGGCATCGGCGGCCGATTTGCCCCACGCAAACGGGCCGTGGTTGGCCACAAGCACCGCCGGAATCGCCGCCGGATTGAGCCCTTCGAACCGCCGCACAATCACCAACCCCGTGTTGTGTTCGTAGCCCGCCGCAATCTCTTCATCGGTCATCGGATCGGTCACCGGCACGTCGCCATGAAAGTAATCGGCGTGCGTCGTACCCACGCACGGAATCTCACGCCGGGCCTGCGCCCACGCCGTCGCATAGCGCGAATGCGTATGGACCACGC
>CAYUZM010000476.1:0-5143 GCA_964449665.1 uncultured Solibacteraceae bacterium | reverse complement strand
ATTTCGCGCACCGAACTTGGCCATCTCAGCGTTGGCGCCGAAGCCGATATCTCGGTGTGGAATCTGCTGAAGGGCAACTTCGGGTATGCCGATGCGTCAGGCGGTGGAATCCGCGGCACGGAGCGGCTACAGTGCGAGATGACGGTCCGCGCGGGCCGCATTGTTTGGAACTACAACGGGCGGGGCTCGCAGCCGTTTGACCAGTTGCCGAAGACATACGGGGTCCGCGAGGGGATCGACTTCGTCGTTCCGCCCGTGAAGTGACGATGATGCTACGCGCGGCGTTGGTAGCTCTATTTCTCGTGTCCACGTGCACGCTCGGCGCGCAGGAACAGGATATTGTCGCCATGCTTCAGCAGTCGGTCGCCGATTGGAATCGCGCCGACATCCCGGCGTTCATGCGCTGCTATGAGGGTAGTGGGTCAGTTTGCTTTTAGCCCCCATTGACATCTCTCCGGCATCTCGTCACGCTTAAAGTATGGCTGACGGCCCAAGGAAACGTGGACAAGGCCCGCCCGATCCGAACCTGTTAGCGTTCAGGGTTGTGCAGGAGGCGACAGGGCAAGCAGAGAAGACGCTGCCGCCCGATCCATTTGCAGGGAAGAATCCGGCGGCTGTGACGCTAGGGAGATTGGGTGGTCTGAAAGGCGGCAAGGCCCGCGCTCAGAAGCTCACTCCTGAACAGCGGGCCGAGATCGCGAAGAAGGCGGCAGCGAAACGGTGGAAAGAGCCTAAGCCTTAATGAGGTCTGCAAGTTGGGGCACGTGCTTCGATAGAAGGGCGACTAAATCCGCCAGACTTCGTTGAATACACTTGGCCTGATCTCGAAGTATCGCGATGAACGTATCCGGATCTAGATGATACTGATGGACCAAGAAATCCTCAGCGCTGAGGCACTCAATGCCATATCGGCTAAGGGAGGCGTTCGGAAAATGCTTGGTGTTGTCGCTCACAATACAGTCTGCTCCGGCACGAATCGCAGCAGCCACCACGTGACGATCTTTAGGGTTAACGCCAGTATCAATTGCGCTCACGAGCCCCTCGTATCCCTCGATTAGGGCCTCAGGGAATGCTTCCTCTATTGCCCTGATTCTACGCGCTGCTTGTTGTTCCGAATACTCAAACTTCAGAAGTGTCGATTTGACTTCGCGCAAAATGTCCGGCGACCACAGCGGGCGAAAAAATGGAGGATCGAACTCTGCGAGCCTCAGCATCGTATCCGCCACCGGCATCGGTGCTAGAACGCAAGCATCTAGCACCGATGCGAAATTATGTGGTCTCATTTTTCAGGGGGCGGGACCTTCTCATAAAGCCCTTCGGATACCTCATCGGCGATGAGGTCTTTCAGGACCTTTTTGCGACGTTCGTCCCGTCGAGCCTTATACTTCATCAGATCTTGGACATATATTCGTCTATGTGTACCCACCTTGTGATATGGAATCTCTCCCGACTCTAGGAGATTCACCAAGAACTGGCGCGACACCCCTAGCATGCTTGCCGCCTCCGCTGTCGTGAGGCGCGCCTGATTCTGAAGTATATGGACACATTTGCCCTGTTGGAGCGCTCCGATCAATTCAACCAGAAATGCATAGACCGAGTTGGGAAGTGGTTTACTTTCGCCATCAGGCCCAACAAGTTTAGCCTTCCCTTTACGAAGGGCCCCGTAGAGCTTCTCGACATCTTTTTGATCATTCTCGGAAAGGGGTAGCGGTGTTTTTTCCATAGCTGCTCCGCTCCCTTGGTGTCCAGTCACGTGAACCCTCCTTCTGCTTGACAGCAAACGCTACAAACGCTACAATAGACGCCATAAGCGCTATACTCGCTGTATTTATCGTATGCTTAACTTGACCCAAAATCAATGTAAAATATAGCTTTTCCACAGCTTTTGTGAGCTTTTTCATGCCTTCCGTGACCATACAGCCGATTTCGGCCTCCATCTTGACTTTTGATGGTGGCTCAAGCATACTATTCAGTATGAACCGCCTGAGCAGAGAAGATCGAGTCCGCATCGTGAGCGCCCTGGTCGAGGGAAACTCGATCCGCGCCACGGTTCGGATGACGGGCTTCTCCAAGAACACCGTCAACAAACTGCTCATCGAACTCGGTGCGGCTTGCGCGTCCTATCAGGACGCTGCGCTCCGCAACCTCGGCTGCAAACGGGTTCAGTGCGATGAAATCTGGTCGTACTGCTACGCCAAAGACAAGAACGTCCCCAGCGAGATGAAGGGCACTTTTGGCGTCGGAAGTGTTTGGACTTGGGTTGCGATTGATGCCGATTCCAAACTGGTTTGCACGTGGATGGTCGGCACCCGTGACGCCTACGCCGCCCATATGTTCATGCAGGACCTTGCGGGGCGTCTCGCCCATCGCGTGCAGTTGACCACGGACGGCCTCAAGGTCTATGCCAGCGCTGTTGAGGCCGCGTTCGGTAGCGAGATCGACTACGCCATGCTGGTGAAGGTCTACGGCGAGAATGCGGAGAGTGAGAAGCGGTACAGCCCGGCTGAGTGCATCGGATGCCACAAGGAAGAGATCAGCGGGAAGCCGGACCAACGGCATATCAGCACCAGCTTCGTAGAGCGTCAGAACCTCACCATGCGGATGCACATGCGCCGCTACACCCGGCTGACGAACGCCTTTAGCAAGAAAATCGAGAACCACATCGCGGCCAACGCGGTGCACTTCATGTACTACAACTTTGCGAAGATCCACCAGACGCTCCGCGTCACCCCGGCAATGGCCGCTGGCGTCACGGACACGTGCTGGGAGGTGGGCGATATCGTGGCGCTGTTAGAAGAGCGGGAAGCGGTTTATGACGCGCAGGCAGAGGAGCGGGCGGTGCGGGGGATCTTGCCGTCTGGATCGACACTTGGGCACTAACATGTCACCATCAAGAAAATCTTGGACGCTTCTCGCGATGGGGCACCTTTTGTGCTAGCCTGCGGGCGTCGCACTATTCATTGTGGTTGGGGTACCGCTCCGATACAATGGAAGGCGACTAAAACACGAAACCCCGCCTTGCCGGGCGGGGCGACGTATCCACGAGGTTAGACTCGCAGGGTTGAGAATTTTAGGCTCTCTCATCCTATCCCAGCAAAAAATGCGAGTCAACCCCGAAGGGCGAAGTTTGCCCATTTTCACGGGCGCGTGCGTCTAAGCGCGTCCGACGGGCCCTCGTGGTAGAACGCGAGGAGAGATTCGAGCTAAACCAATGAAAAACTACATGATAATCTACAGCGGGCGACTTTTTGCCGTCGCGCTCATGGCGTTCGCGATCACCGCGACGGCCTCAGCCCAGCAGGCGGAAGTATCGCGAATCCGCACGGTCTATCACCCCGGCGAAACCCTTACGCTTTCGCTGGCTTTCGATGGCCCCGGGGCCGTGCAGCTTCACGAACTTCGGATGACGCTCACGGCTCCAGAAAACAAGGATCAACCAGGTCTTGCCGCTAGCATTATGACGATCACCTCGAAGAAGTCTGGACCGGAGGAGTTTGAGGTGCGCTACGTCATCCCTGAAAGCCAAGCCACCGGCGACTACAATTTGGTCCAAGTGATCGCCAGGACGGAAGGCCCGAACCCCTTGACGTTCTCATACAACCGAACCAACAACCTTCCGCCGTTGGCCGTTCGTATCGAGAACGATAGGCGCGGCGTCAAGCCGAAGCTCAAGGCCGTGACGGCTCTTCCGTAACACGCTTCGAGCGGCAATCCGCAATCTCAAAAATGCCGCGTTCGGTCGCCGGGTAGATGGTGATGATGTTGCCTTCGCGCAGCGCTTCCATCACGTGGCGACCGATCTCAGCTTCGGTGGGTTGTCGCCGTCCGTCAGCCTCCAGATAGCCGGAGGTAGAGGCCGTGCAGTTTCCGGCGAAATGCGCGGGTGACTCGGGGTGAAGAAACGCAACCCGCGTGAGAGTCGGTTTAGCGGGGCCGCTTTGGGCGACGGCAATGACCGAGAGCGCCACGGCTGCAATCCCAAGACCTCCCGCCCGTATCCATCGCCATTGCATTTGCATAATTTATACTAACATTAGCTTGCATACTTGGCAGGGCCGCTGGCGATATGGCGACTCAATCTGACCCACTCGCGCGCAGCCGGTAGTGGCGCAGTTTGATTCGGCTACGCTCCCCGCTATAGCGGCCCAACGGGGCCGATTTCACTTTGTGATACAGTGGACTTTTCGACTTTTCTGAAACTGACCCACTACCGCTATGAGGACTCCGCCGATACCACCTTCGTCAGCAAGTCCGTGGTGAAGGGAACGGCCGCTGTGCGCGACCGCTATCGCACGGCCTACCCGGATGCGGAGCACATGGGCAAGCTCACCTTCAGCGAACTCGCGGTGCGGATGATTACGCCGCAGTCGGCCATCGTCACGGGGCGCTTTGCGCTGAAACGCGCACAGAAGGGCGGCGGGCCCGCCAATGGTATTTTCACGTTAATCGTTCGGAAATCTGCGGCCGGCTGGCGCATCATTCACGACCACACGACGGCGCTGTAGACGCTAGACCGCCCGCACCACGGCCGCCACCGGTTCGCTTCCCACCGGCACTTGCGTGAACAGGCTGGCGGCCTTCGTTCTTCGCGCGGACAACGTCGGTATGTGCAGCACGCTCATGTCGCCCGACTGGCGGTTCAGTACGAGCGCGTACTCCTGATTAGGTGTGACGGTCACGAAACCCGGCTCGCGCCCGACCTGGACAGCGCCCATCACCTTTTGCGTCGCCACGTTCAGAATGGTCACGGTGTTCGAGACCGGATTCGCGACGAACAGGTAGCTCGGAATCAGGCTTGCGGCCATCATGCCCGGTGCGCGGCCGGCCAGCATGGTTGAACCCACCTCGGTTTGATACGGATAGACGGTCACCACCGAGTCGAGGCCCTCACCGGTCACGAACAGTTGGCCGCCATCGGGCTTGAAACAGAACTGATCGGGCCGCAGGTGAAGCGGCACGCGAACGCCTACGCGCGACGACGCTATGTCGAAGAACACCATCGCCCGTTCCCGGCGGTCGGCCACCATGGCCCAGCGGGCGTCGTTGCGGAACCGCACCGAGCCCAATTCGCCGCCGCGTTCGCCTGTATGAGTCAGCCTCGCATGTGCCGCATTCACGACCGCCCGCTTCCCGCCCCCACCGC
>CAYUZM010000475.1:0-5165 GCA_964449665.1 uncultured Solibacteraceae bacterium | reverse complement strand
TCCCCAAAGCTTATAGGCGAGATAGGTGACACCGGCCAGCAGCGGGAGCCCCACGAAAACGTACCCGAGCAGTGTCGTAACCTTGAAGCCCCGAATTTGTTCCCGAAGGCTCTGGCGCGCCTCCGTGCCGGCGGGCTGGTGCGAATGAGGCTTCAGAACCATGGCGCACAGCACGGGGGTAAGCGTCAAAGCAACCACGCCGGAAAGGACGATTGTCGAAGCCATCGTCACTCCAAACTGGCGGTAGAACACGCCGACCGGCCCCGGGATGAAGGTCACCGGAATAAACACGGCGCTCATGACGAGTGTGATGGCGATGATCGCGCCGCTGATCTCCTTGAGCACTTCGACCGTGGCCCGATATGGGGAAAGGTGCGTCTCGGCCATTTTGGCGTGCACGGCCTCCACCACCACGATGGCGTTGTCGACGACGATACCGATGGCCAGGACCATGGAGAAAAGCGTGATCAGGTTGATGGAGAAGCCCATCACCTGCAGCACGGAAAAGGCGCCGACCAGCGATACCGGCACCGCGAGCGCCGGGATGATGGTGGAGCGCACGTCA
This sequence comes from uncultured Solibacteraceae bacterium, assembly GCA_964449665.1. Lineage (GTDB taxonomy): Bacteria > Acidobacteriota > Terriglobia > Bryobacterales > Bryobacteraceae > JAFLBB01. The sequence goes on along the minus strand of CAYUZM010000475.1, from coordinate 4,600 downwards.
CCCAGGAACAGGAAGACCACCAGCGACACCAGGATGAACGCCTCCACGAGTGTGTGGAGCACCTGCTCCGTCGAGGCCTCTACGAACCGGGATACGTCGTAGGCGATCTCGTATTGCATTCCGGGAGGAAACGACGGCTTCAACTCCTCGAGCGTCTTTTTCACTTCCGCGATCACATCCGCGGCGTTGGAGCCTGGCGCCTGTTTCAGGATGATGGATGAGGCCGGGTAACCGTTGACTTCGGAATAGATGTCGAAGAACTCCGAGCCAAGCTCGACACTGGCGTGACGGTCCGGGCTCTTTTCCGCGCCCTTGCTGTCGCCGGCGGGCGGTGGCACGCAGACGTCTTTGAGTCTCAGGATCTCGCCGTCTGGCTTAGCCTTCAAGATGATATTGGCGTACTGCTCCGGCTCATTGAATCGGCCGATGTAAGTGAGCACGTACTCCTTCGTCTGGGAGGTCATGCCGGTCGCCTGGCCGAGCCGGCCCGGCGATCCGATGATGCTCTGCGAGGCCAAGGCCTTCATCACGTCCTCGACCGAAACGTCGTAGGCGCGCATGCGCTCCGGATTCAGCCAAATGCGCATGGCAAATGTGCGATTGCCCAAGTTGACCGGGATACCCATGCCCTTGATTCGCTTGAGCACGGGCATGATGTACACGCTGGCGTAGTTAAAGAGGTCTTTCTGATCGGTGTTTGGGTTCGTGCTGTACAGATTGAGATACATCAACATGCTAGGCACGACCTGGCTGACGAGAATTCCTTCGCGTACCACCAACTCGGGTAGGCGGCTCGTCATGATGTTGACGCGGTTCTGTACGTTCACCACGTTGATATTGGGATCCGTGCCCGGCTCGAAGAAGATCCGAATCGTCGCCTCACCGGCGCTCGTCGCGTCGGAGACGATGTAGCGCATTCCTTGGACGCCGTTGATGGACTGCTCAAGAGGAATCAGAACGGAATCGGTCAGCACCTTGGCGCTGGCTCCGGGATAGGCAATCGAAACATAGACGGTCGGCGGCGCGATGTCGGGAAACTGCGCGATCGGAAGGGACGCGATTCCGAGTCCCCCCAGAAGCAGAATGAGGATCGAAAGGACGATCGCCAAGGCGGGTCGCTGGAGAATTTGTGTAAACATGATGGTTCGCGAACGTCCCTATTCGGCCTTGAATTTCAGGTTCTTGACCGCTTCGTTGGGCGGACGAGTCACGGTGCGCTCCACGTGCTCGCCATCGCGGACCTGGCGAACTCCCTCGAACACGAACTTCTCGCCAGCTTTCAGGCCGCCACTCAGCACATAGATGTCCTCCAGCTCACGGGCGACGTTGATCTCGCGTTGGTGCGCGACGCCTTTCTCATCGACGACGAAGACGTACCGCCGGTCGAGGACCTCGAACGTGGCCAACTGCGGGATCACCAAGGCTCCTGAGAGCCTCTGATTGATCAGCAGCGTACCGGTCTGATCGTGGCGCAGGAGGCCCTCGGGGTTGGGGAAGTCAGCGCGGAACTCGATGTTTCCCGTTTCCCGGTTGAACTCGGATTCGATGGTGAGCGAAGTCGCGGCGTTCTTATTGAATATCTGGCCGTTCGCAAGTCGAATTTGGATGGTGGCGCCTGGAAGCACAAGACTCCGGGGCGATCCGGCATTGCTGGCTCCCCGTAAGGACTTGAATCGCAGGTAGTCGGCTTCGGGGACATTGAAGTAGACCCACATCACAGAGTTGTCAGACAGAGTGGTGAGGGTGTCCTCCGCTTTGATCAGGCTTCCCTGCTGCATGAGTTGACGGCCCACGATGCCGTCGAACGGAGCGACGATGTTCGTAAAGCCAACTTCGGCCGTGGCGCGGTCGACATTGGCTTTCGCCCGGTCTCGCTCGGCCGTGGCCCGGGCGAGCTCCGGGGCTGAGACGAAGCCGCGCCCCGCGAGTTTTTCCGTGTTCTGCAGATTGATCTCAGCCAGGCGCAGCTCGGCCTTTTCGGCCTCGAGCTTAGTCCGGTAGAGGACAGGATAGAGCGCATAGAGACGCTCCCCGGCGCGCACCGCCTGGCCCTCTTGAATGGGGATTTCTTCGAGATACCCCTCATTCAAGGCGCGGATCTCGATGTGGCGCCGGGATTGCATCCGGCAGACGTAGGCCTGCGTTGTGGGCACGCTCATGACCATGGGAGTCGTCAGCACTACAGGCTGCGATGCCTCTTCATGGTGGCCGCCTTCCGCATGTTTCTTCGCGCAAGCGCCGGCGAAGAGGCCGAGGCCGATCACGAGGAGCGTAGTGGGTAGATGCGGCTGCTTCATTTCTTCACTCCCTGCGTGATTTTGTGATCGGGGTCACTTCCGTCGGGAGGCTGCAGCCCGGTGCCGCGCCAGCCGCCCCCAAGGGCCTGATACAGCGTCACGGTCGCAACCATCTGCTGTTGCTTCATTTCAATGAGTTCCTGCTGTGCCTCGAGCAATTCACGCCGGGCTGTCAGTACTTCCAAGTATTCGCCTCGATTCAAATTGAAGAGTTCGGTGGAGATATCGACCGACTGGGAGAGGCGGTCGACCTGTTGTTGCTTCAGTCCATAGCTCCGGCTGAGATTTCGTGTGAGGCTCACGCGGTTGCTGACCTCGACGAAAGCATTCAGCACGGCTCGCTCGTAGTGGAGAACGGCCTGCATCTCACGGGAGCTTGCCGAGTTGTACTCCGCCGTGATTCCCTTCCGATTGAGCAGGGGCGCAAGCGCTCTGCCGGCGAGTCCGAAGAGCAGCGAGTCGGGCGTATTGACCAGCTTGGTCGCGTCGAAGGACTGGTAGCCGACCACGGATTCGATCCCGATGGACGGATAGAACGCTTTTCTGGCCGCCTCGACGTCGAGCCCCGCTGCCTTGAGTTCGAGCTCCGCCTGGCGAACGTCGGGACGATTCGCCAGAAGCTCAGCGGGGACGCCCACTGCCATCGCGGCGGGCTGATTGTCGAGAAAGTTGGTGCGCGCCCGGTCGAACTGCTGTGGGAAACGGCCGGCCAGGAAGTTGAGCTGGTTCTCGGTCTCGACAATCCGTTGCTGGATTGCGTACTGGGAGCTCTGCATGGCCCGGAGGTTGGCCTCAAAACGTGCCGGGGCCGCCGAGGTGGCTCGGCCCGCCTGGAACTGCGCCCGCGCGAGATCCACGGCCCGCTCCTGGAGGGCGATGTTATCGGTTACGACCTGGAGTTGCCGGTCGAGCGCTAATAACTCGTAGTAGCTGCTGGCGATCTCGGAGACGAGACGCGTGACCATGAAGTTCCGGCCTTCGATGCTCGCCAGGTATCGATGGGACGCGGCGTTGGCCAGGGTTCGGAGACGCCCCCAGACGTCGATTTCCCACGACGAGTAGAGCCCGAACTCATGTTTCTGGAGGGTTGGTCCGATCTCGGACCTCTCGTCGGCTTGCCCCGGGCTCGTGAATTTTCCGACGTGCTCGAGCCCGGTTCCAGCGCCGAAGCCCACCTTGGGCAGGTATTCACCGCGCCGGGCCATAATCTCGGCGTTGGCGACCACGGTCTCCTGAATCGCGATGTTGAGCTCCTGGTTATTCTGGAGCGCCGCATCGACGAGCGCGACTAAGTTGGCGTCCTTGAAGAAGTCGCGCCACGGAATCAGACCGGAATTTTGCGTATCGGCCGGCCCGCCAAAGGTGTCGGGCACGGCGCGGTTCGGGGGGCGGGCCACTCCCATGGGCGGCTTGAGAACGCGAGCGCATCCGCTCGCCATCGTCACCACTACCGCAAGAAATGTTGCGGTGAGTGCGCGTCTCATCCGCCCGGCCTTGGCCTCGGACTCTGTTTCCCAAATTTCGTTCATTTTTACTTGCACCAACTTGAAACCCTTTGCCCATCCGGTCCTGATGGGCCGATGGACCACCGCGCCGCCAACGGCTCGTGGTTCGGCAGTCAGGACGCCACACAATTCACAGCGACATTCGACGGGGGATGCCAAATGAGGAATTAGCCCGCTGCCGTCAGTGCGGCAGCGACAGCTGGAGGTCGCGAAAAATTAGGCTAAAGGGGAGCCGCGGCTGGAAAAGACGCGTAGTCGAAAGGGGGTTGGCGCTCGGTCGGCCAACGATTCGTAGAGGCCCGTTTGGCTTTCAAAGGCGGCGATGTCTAATCGTAGGAGGGCGTGCGCGGTCTCGTCGTCATCCGTGGCTTCGACGAGTTCGTCCCGCTCCTCATCGAAGCCCTCCGCGAAACGGATGTCGAGGGGGGCCATCGGAGCAGCGGTGTGGTTCGACGCTTTGATTAGCTCGACGCGATCGTCGATCTGCCGGGTAAGCCAGTCAGTGCCTGCCGGCTGAGCCGGTGAGCCGCCGCTGAGTACAACCATCAACACACAGACGAAAGCAATCAGCGCGAGATGAAATGCGCCGTGATCGCTAAGGCTGTGGGGGCGGCCCTGCACAACTTCGACCGTAGCACACATATTGTTTGTCACGCAAAGCGCTACGCCATGTGGAGAAACTTCGTCCACGGCCGACTGCCCGGCGTCAAGATGTTTCGGAGTAATTGGTCGATTACTAAGGTGTATCAAAGGCAAGGCAGTGCTTGGCGCCGGTTCGTGGCGAGTGGAGCGCGTGGG
>CAYUZM010000474.1:1497-5177 GCA_964449665.1 uncultured Solibacteraceae bacterium | reverse complement strand
GTGAGGCCCGTTGAAGGAGTGCGTGAAGCCGGCATGAAAGTCATCGTGCCGGTCGGCGTCGTAGCGCAGCACCACGCTGCCGGTCTCGGGGTTGACCACCACCTGCTCGATCCCGGGGATGGCGCTGAACGTCTTCTGGATTTCTTCCAGCAGCGCCGGATCGCCCTTGGCCGACGGAATCTTCATCCGGATCCGGCCCGGGACCTGATGGGCAATCTGAAGTTTCACCTTGTTCCTTCGAACGGCTTCCACCATGCGATCCGCCTCGGCAGGCGTTCTGGCGAAGGGCTTCTCCGTGTAGATGTGAGCCCCCGCCTCGGCGGACGCGGTGACCATCTCGACACGCTGATCCAACCAGCGGGGTCCGATCCCTACCATGTCCGGCTTCTCGAGGCGAAGCATCTCCCGATAGTCCGCGTATCCGCGCTTGGCGCCGGTGCGAGTGATTGCGTTGGTGAGGCCCTGCGCATGGAGGTCGGCGACCGCAACCACCTCCATTTGATTGAACGCGGACCAAACGGTGTCAATTCCATGGCCATAGTTGCCGTGGCCGGTGTGGCCGATCACCGCGACGCGGTATTTCTTGGCGGGCGCCGCTAGTGCCACCGGCACGCTGAGGATGGAGGAGAGAACGGACCGCCGGTTCGTCGTGGACATAAACGGTTCACCCACTGGCAGCAATGGAAAGCCGGAACGAGCATACCACTCCCCTGCCCGGCAAATCGCATTCTCGCGGCTCCGACCGCAGCGATTTCGGGCGGCATGCCTTCGAGGGTTCCGTGTGTTTGGATGGGTCTTGGCGGCGCGGTGGCCGCTTGCCGCGACTGTGTCTGGGAGTGGTCCCTGGAAGCGCTTATGAGGCAGAAGAAGCGCGGCGTGTGCAATAGCCCCGGCGATGCGGCATGTGGACCGCCTGGCCAGGATGACCCGGTTCAGTCGCGCGCTTCCGGAACCACTTGAAGGCCGTCTACGGCAACGACGCCATTGGTGCCCGAGTTGGTAATGGTCACAGTGAATTTTGCCGGCAAGTCAAAACTGCCGATCCAATCGGCGGGCTTGCGTTCGTTGACGGTGGCGCGATAGGTCTTTCCGCCGCCGGCGATTTCGACGGGCACGTTGGTCGCCTGTTTGGGGTCGACTGGGAAAAGCAACTTCACACGGTATCGTGCGGGCTGCTTGGCATCGACATCGAATCGGGCGGTGGCACGGCCGTCGCGCGCGTCCAGATCATAGAAGTAGGCGGGGCCAAGGCGCGGCTTGCTGCCTCGCGCGCCTTTCCAGGCCGCACTCACAGTGGCGAACTGATTGTCGATCACGATGCCTTCGAGTTGCGCCGGGTCGAGATCGCCGCGCGAGAGTTCGGCGGGGGCTTCGAGCACTTGCTTGTCGGCGAGGAGACGCGCGCGCAGTTTGGCGTAGTCAACATCCTGGACCGGTGTGCTCTCGTCGATAGCTTGCGCGGCGGCGGTGGCGGCCGATTGGCCCAATACCATGAATACGGGCTCCATGCGGATGGAGCCATAGGCGATGTGAGAAGCGGAGAGACAGACGGGCACGAGGAGATTATCGGCCTCGCCCTTCTTCGGGACAATCGACTGGTAGCTGACGGGGTAGGGCGGAAAGCCGCCGACCTGCACGTTGCCTTCGTTGCGGACAAAACCTTCCTTGGTGACGTAGCGCTGGACGTTGTGCGAATCCATTCCGTATGCGCCCATGCCGATGGAGTCTTTCGCGAGGACGCGTCCCATGACGTGATGCTCGGTCATGACGACGGGACCAACAAGACGCCGCGCCTCGCGGATGTAGAGCTGCGTGGGCCAACCGCCGTTTGAGGTGAACTCGTCTTTGGGTAGGCCCCACTGGCGATAGTAGGCGCGGATTTTTTCCGGCACGCGCGGGTGGTTTTGCAGGGTCCACATGTAGCCCTTCTGGTAAACCTCGTGGCGCTTGAGGATTCGTTCGCGTGTGGCGTAATCGCCTTCCGGGTAGTCGTAGTTGGCGCCCATGTAATCGGTGGAGACGGCGCCGTGGTTGTTGGTGTCGGTCTTCAGGTTCGGGATGGGATCGTACTTGCGCGAAGGCTCGTGATACTTGCCGGTTTCGGCGAAGCGGAGGAGGAGTTCGTGGTCCTTTTCGTCGTAGCCTTCGGGCTTGGCGATGGGCAGCGAGTTCTTCGGATCGCTCGTGAGGCACATGCGGAAGCAGTAGGCCTGGATGCGCTTGTCGGCCGCGCCTTCTTCGCCGGGACCGGTGGTATCGATGATGGGCAGGACGCCCGATTCCGGCTTGCCGGGAACGACGTAGGGGTCGACGTTGGCGCCGTCGGGGAACTGATGCAGGTGGAAGTGCGGGGCCTGGGAGCCGTTCCAGGTTTCGTTGTAGGTGGCGTTGGCTTCGCGGCCGATGGTGTAGGACGCGCCGGCCTTGGCGAGCAGGTCGCCCTCGTAGGTAGCGTCGATGAACATGCGGCCTTCGTAGCGCGTGCCGTCTTCCATAACGATGGCGGTAATGCGCGCGCCTTCCTTGACCACGCCTTTGCCGGGCGCGAGGTCGAGCCGGGCCTTGGTGATCACCTTTATGTTTGCTTCGGCCATCATCTCAGCGTAGACGGCGCTGGCGATCTTGGGTTCGAAGGTCCACATCGCGTCTTCGTCTTTTTGGTTCGGCCCACGGCGGCGGACGAAATAGTCGTCGCGCGTTTCGGAGGTCCAGAGCTTGGGGTCTTCGTACTTCTTCTTGATGCGCTGATAGAACTCGCGGGCGACGCCGCCAACGACAACCTTGTTGCCGATGTCAGTCCAGGAGAGGCCGCCGGTGGTGAGACCACCGATGTGCGTGCCGGGGTCGAGCAGGATGACGCTCTTCCCCATGCGGCTGGCTTGCAGCGCGGCGGCGACGCCGCCGGAGGTTGCACCGTAAACGACGATATCGGCCTTGCGGGGATTTGAACAGGAGAGCGCGAGAAGTGCGGTGAAGGCGACGAGGCCCTTCCGCATGAGTTGGAGGTTCATTAGTATTCCCAGTTGTATTTGTGCGGAGGTTTGGGAGCCATCTTACGATGGATGATTGAGAGGGCATCCATCTGCGGCGTGCGGACGAACTCGAATACGGCCGCTTCACTCTTGAGGATTTTTTGCAGTTCGGGGACCGAGACGTCCTGCACGGGTTGCGAGGCTTTGACGGCAAGCGCGGCGGCGACGCCGGCGGCATGGCCGAGGATCATATACTGCGGCTCCATACGCATGGAACTATAGGCGACGTGCGAAGCAGAGAAGGTGACGGGGTTAAGCAGGTTGGACGCTTCGGCGCGTTTGGGCAGCATGACGCGGAAGGGGATTTGGTAGGGCTTCACGGAAACCTGCATGTCGCCTTCGTTTTCGGCCATGCCGCGCGCGTTGACGAAGCGGCGGATGTTGTGGGAGTCCGAATTGTAGCTGCCCATGCCGATGACGTCGGACTTGGTGAGGTCGGTTTGCAGGTCGTTTTGTGATGCGACGAATTCGCCCACCATACGGCGGGCTTCGCGCACGTAGAGCTGGTGGGGCCAGTGGGCGGTGTCGGTGTACTCGTCCTTGCACAGGCCCCATTCATTCACTTCGGTCTGCAGGTCTTTTGGCACGCGCGAGTCGTTGGCGAGGAAGTAGTAGGCGTTGGCGATGTCTTCCGGCTGGCCCAGGCGC
>CAYUZM010000474.1:0-1487 GCA_964449665.1 uncultured Solibacteraceae bacterium | reverse complement strand
GCAGGTCTTTTGGGGCGGGCGGGGCGTTGGCGAGGAAGGAGTAGAGGCCCTGGACGTCGTCGACGGTGTCCTGCCAGATTCGGTCACGCTCGGCGTAGGAGGCGTCGGGATAGGAGTAGTTTTTGCCGATGTAGTCAGTGGAGAAGGGACCGTTGTTATTAAAGTCGGCCTTGCCGTTGGGGATGGGCGCGATGAGGGTGAGTTCGTGGAAGACGGGAGAGCGGCCGCGGTTTTTCACGAAGGCGTCGAGGTAGCGCGCCAGCAATTCGTAGCGCGCCGCCGTATAGCCCTGCGGGCGCGGCCAGGGCACGCGGTTGTGCGCAACGTTGGTGGTGATGATGCGGAAGTTGTAAGACTGTACGCCTTTGTCGGCGGTGCCGGGGGCCTGCGGTTTTTCGGCGGTGATTTCGGGGAGCGGCTTGCCGTTGGCGTCGAGGGCGGGCACGTCGAAGAGGAACTGGTGAAGCGGCGTCCGGTCGCGCACGCCGCCGAGGGCTTCGCCGTATTGCGCGGACGATTCGCGGCCAAAGGTGTAACTCACCTTGGCCTGCGCCATGAGGTCGCCTTCATAGGAGCAGTCGGCGAAGATCTTGGCGCGGAAGCGGTCGCCATTCTCGGTGACGATTTCAGTGATGCGCAAGCCCTGTTTGGCGACGCCGTTCTTTTCCTGCAGGCGGTGGTTGTAGAGCAGCGTAACGCCCGCTTCGGCGAGCATGTCAACCATCACCTTTTCGCCCACCTTGGGCTCATAGAACCAGGCGACGGGGTTCTTGAAGCGGCGGATATTGTACTCGTTGCCGACGCGATAGTAGAACTCAAGGGCCAGGCCGCCGATGACCTCGCGCGTGCCCGTGTCGGTGCGAGAGAGGCCTCCGGTGGCCATGCCGCCAACATGGCGTCGCGGTTCGAGCAGCGCGGTTTTCAATCCCTGGCGGGCGCCGGAGATGGCGGTAGCCACGCCGCCGGCGGTTCCGCCGTAGACAACGAGATCGAATTCGTGCGTGGCGGCGGCGAGGCTAGCCGCCGAGGCCAACAGAAGGGCCAGTTTGTTCATGTTCGTGCTCCGTGCAACTAGAAGGCGAGGCGCAAACCAAGCTGCATGCGGCGGGCTTCCAGCGCGCTGGTGATGCGGCCGAAGTTGGCGTTCGAATTCACTCCCTGCCGGTTGGGCGTGAACGAAACGTTCGGATTGTTGTAGTTCACTTTGTTTATGGCGTTGAACAACTCGCCGCGCGCTTCCAGACGGAAGCGCTCTTTGAAGCGGAAGGTCTTGAAGATGGAGAAGCTCAAATCATTCAGACCTGGGCCGCGGGTGGAGGGCAGGGTACGCGGGCCGTTGCCGATGACGAAATCGGCCGGGTTGCGGAAGGCGTCGGTATTGAACCAGCGAGCGACGGTGCGTTGATCGGAGGGGAGAGTGGGATCGCTGACGAGGTCGGGGTAGGCGATGCCGGTGAAGTTGTTCGAGCCGCGAACCGAAAGCGGCA
>CAYUZM010000473.1:0-5179 GCA_964449665.1 uncultured Solibacteraceae bacterium | reverse complement strand
AACATCGCGCTGGGCTATGAGCCGAATCACGGGGCGGCGATGCGGAATCTGGCGGCGCTGGGGGAACGCGACGGCGAGCAGGCGGTACTGGAACCGCGGCGCGTGCGTTCCGGCTCGGCTTGGGCGAGAATAGCTCAGATCATGAAGACCACGTTCGGCGCAGGTGAAGGCCGGGCGAAGACAGACCGGACGCAGGCGGCTCAGCGATGAGCGCGCGCCGCGCGCGGAAACAGGAACGGGAGAGACGCTCTATGAAACAACGGCTACTTCGGCTTTGGAGAGATGAACAGGGCCAGGACCTGGTGGAATACGCCTTGATTGTGGCCGCCGTGGGCCTGGCGCTGATTACCACGGTGAACACACTATCGCAGGCCGTGGTGAGTCTCTATCAGAGCATCACCGACGGACTGGCGAGCATTGGAGCGGCCGGCCAGTAAGCGCGGCGCTTCGGCGTGACGACGAGCGCGGGGGGGCAATGGCGACGCTGGTGCGTGCCGGATCTGGCGATGTCGGCGGCGTTGCTGACGCTGCTCTACGTGCTGGTGCTGTTCGACGGAGGCCGCCAACTGTTTCGCGACTCCGACAGCGGCTGGCACATTCGCACGGGCGAGCGGATTCTGAGCACGCTCACGTTGCCGCGCACGGATCCATACTCGTTCGGCATGCCGGGCGGAGAGTGGGTGGCCTGGGAATGGGCAGCCGATGCCGCGATGGGCGCGCTGCACGGCATGGGCGGCCTGGGCGCGGTGGCCTGGATGTACATGGCCGCCATCGCGCTGTGCACGTGGCTGTGGTTTCAACTGCAATGGCAACTGGAAACGAATTTCCTGATCGCGTGCGCGCTGGCTTCGCCGATGTTGTCGACGGCGAACATCCACTGGCTGGCGCGTCCGCACGTGTTGGGATGGGTGCTATTGTTGACGGCGCTGTTGTGGCTGGAGCGCGACGCCGCGTACGGACGGGCGAGGGCGTGGTGGTTGTGGGCGCTGCTGGGCGCGGTTTGGGCCAACGTTCATGCGAGCTTCTTTATGCTGCCGATACTGGCGGCCTTGTTCGCGGCGCGGTTGGGCTGGCGTCCGGCGGTGGCTTCGGCTCTGGGCACGTTCTTGAATCCTTATGGATGGGCATTGCACGCGCACGTGGCGCGGTATCTCACCGACGCCGAGTTGCTGCGGCTGATCGGCGAATTTCAATCCTTCAATTTTCACAGCGAGGGCGCGGCGCAGATTGCACTGGCGGTGCTGCTGTCGGCGGGGGGCGCGGGCCTGTTGGCGGCGAGCGGCGAGTGGCGGCGGGCGGCGACGGCAATGCTGTTTTGCGCGATCGCGATTCGGAGCGCGCGCGGGCTACCGTTGCTGGCGCTGGCTTCCCTGCCCTACGCCGGACGGGCCCTTTCGCGGTTGCCATGGCCGGACGGGTTTGCGGTATATGGCGCGAACTTGCGCTCGATCGATCGCCGCTTCGCGGGCTGGCTGTGCGGCGGCGCGGCGCTGGCGGCAACATTGGCGTTGCTGTGTTCGCCCTGGATGCAGTGGGGCGTGGGTTTTCCCGACGCCGGGTTTCCCGTGAAGGCGTCGGCGTACATCGGCCAGTTGCCGGCAGGGGCGCGGTTGTTTGCTCCCGACAAGTTCGGCGGCTATCTGATTTACCGCTTCGACGGCGGGCGGCCGGTGTTCTTCGACGGGCGCAGCGACTACTATGGCGCGGCGTTCATGAAAGACTACATCGCCATGGCGCAAGTTCGGCCGGGCTGGAAGACAGTATGGCGGCGGTTCGGTTTTACGCACGCGGTATTGCCGCTCGACTATTCGCTGAACAGCGTGTTGGGCGAATTGGGATGGCGCGAAAGTTATCGCGACGCGACGGTTGTGATTTGGGCGCAACCTTAGCCGCGCACTGGTGTTAGAAAGAGGTTTCGAGTGGACCGGCAGAAACTACTCACGATCTTCGGCGTGGCCTGGATTTCGGCCGCGCTGTTGACGTGGTTCCTCTACGCGAAAACGAAAGCGCCCAAGACGGAGGCGACGGTGAAGATCATGGCCGCCGCGCGCGACTTGCCGGCCGGAACGATGATCGGAAAAAAAGATCTGAAACTCATCACTATCGCCGCGCGGGACAAACCGGCGGGCGCGTTAACGGGTCCGGAAGAAGCAATGAACCGGGCGCTGCTGTTTCCCGTGAATCAGAATGAACCGGTGACGGCGCCGAAGTTGAGCACGCTGGGCGGGGCCGAAGGCGTAAGCGCGACGATACAACCGGGCATGCGCGCGGTGTCGATTGCATTCACCGACGCCACCGGCGCGAGTGGATTGCTGCAACCGCGATCGCATGTGGATGTGCTGTTCACACGCACGGGCTCGCTGACCGAGGCGATGACGGTGACGCTGCTGGAAGACGTGGTGGTGTTGAGCGTGGGCCGCAACACCGAGGTGCAGCAGACGGGCGTGGCGAATGTGAAAGCGGCGGCGCGATCGAGTTCCACGACGCAAACGGCGACGCTGATGGTGACTCCCGAACAGGCGCAGAAGCTGGAGCTGGGAAAGAATCAGGGCAAGATCAGCCTGGCGTTGCGCAATCCGTCGGACCGCACGGTGCGCGAGCAGCCGAAGGCGGCGGTGATTGAAGAGATCGACCCGCTGCTGCTGATGCGCTCGGGAAGGCGCGGCAACGTGCGCATACCCGGCGTGAACGTGCGCGATAAGGGCGCATGGGCGAACCTGATCGGCGAGGAGGGCGCAGAAGCGCCGAGGAAGAAGGCGGAGGAGAAGAAGGAACCGCCCAAACCGAGATTGACGGTGGACGTGTTCCGGGGCGACAAGCACGTGCAAGAGATTTTTCCATGAGGGAAATTGCGATGATCCAGTCCGGCCGCCTGCTGGCGGCGCTTGCCGTGTTGTATGCCGTCACCGGCGCGGGCTTGGCCCAGACTGCGCCGCCGCGCGAGATGGCGCTGGTGGTGGGCCGCGGCGAACTGTTGCAGTTTGGCGCCGATGTGGTGCGCGTGGCCGTAAGCGAGCCGAAGGTGGCCGATGCCGTGGTGGTTTCGCCGCGCGAGGTCATGATCAACGGCAAGGGCGTGGGCAAAGCGACGATCGTGATCTGGGAGACGGGCGCGATTCCGGTGCGCTATCAACTGGACGTGCGGCAGGATCTGTCCGGCTTCGATGGCGTGAAGCAGGAGATCCGCAAGACGCTCGGTGATGAAAGCGTGAGCGTGACGGGCAACGAAGAGACGCTTGTGCTGACGGGCGTGGTGAAGGACGCCGATGCTTCCAAGCGCGCCGAGGCGCTGGCTTCGACTCATGCGAAGAAGGTTGTGAACCTGCTTGAGATTCCCCACGTGGAGCCGCGGCAGATTCTGTTGCAGGTGAAGTTTGCCAGCGTGGATCGCGTGGGTTTGAACGAGTTGGGATTCAACTACTTCAGCCGCAACGATAAGACGCTGGGGTCGCTGACGACGCAGCAGTATCAGGCGCCGCGTTTTTCGCAGTTGCAGTTCCAGGACCAGAACTTCGCGAACTCCACGTTGAACTTCGCCGACCTTTTGAACCTCTTTATCTTCCGGCCGGATTTGAACATTGGCGCAACCATTAAGGCGTTGCAGAGCCAGAACCTGCTGCAGATACTCGCCGAGCCGAACCTGATCGCCATCGAAGGCAAAGAGGCGAGCTTCCTCGCGGGCGGACAGTTCCCGTTTCCCACGATTCAGGCGACGACCACGGGCGGTTCGGTTTCGCCGGTGGTGACGGTGCGCTTCCAGCCATTCGGCATTCAGTTGGGCTTCACGCCCGTGGTGACGCCGACCGGAGCGATTCAGTTGAAGGTGACGCCCGAGGTGAGTTCGCTCGACTATTCGAACGCGGTTACGCTGCAGGGCTTTCTCATTCCGGCGATTGCGACGCGCCGCGCCGAGACGGAAGTGATTTTGAAAGACGGCGAAAGCTTCGCCATTGCCGGGCTGATTGACAACCGCGTGGTGCAGACGTTGAGCCGCGTGCGCGGGCTGGGCGATATTCCGATCGTGGGCAATCTGTTCCGGAGCCGCTCGACACGCAAGTCCACCGATGAACTGTTGGTGGTGATCACACCACGCTTCGTGAAAGCCGTGCCGCCGGGCGAGCCGGTGAAGCTGCCCGATCTCGTGGAAGGTTATTTGCCGACGGTGGCCGAACAGAAGGCCGTCAAGGAGTCCGGCAAAAAGAAGAAGGACAAGAAGCAGACGGAACCGGAGTTCGTGGGACCACGTGGACATCAGACGCCACAATTCGAAATACCGAAGCCGTAACAGGCAGGCGGCAGAGCGCACAGGCGCGGCCCGGCGGGCCGGCGTCCATTGTGCGCGGTTCCGGCGGCGAAGCGGCGCCACGTCGATTCAGATCCTCGTGCTGCTGGTTCCGGTGATCTTCGCCTTCATGGGCTTTGCCGTGGATCTGGGGCGGCTCTACATGGCGCGCGCCGAGTTGAAGACGGCGGCCAATGCGATGGCGCTGGCGGCGGCGGCCGAGTTGATTGGAACGAGCGCGGCGCAGGATGCGGCGGGGACCGCCTACCGGCTGGCGATCACGGAAGCCAACGGCGTGGCGAATAAGTACGACTTCGGCGGATTGATGATCGGCGAAACCAACGGTACGCTGGCAAGCGATGTGCCGCAGCCGGAGTTCTACGACGTGTTGACGAACGCGTTGGAGGCGGGCACGTCGGCGGGATCGGAGTCGGCGGGACCGGAGCTTGCCAAGCATGTGCGCGTGACCGTGTCGGCCGATGCTCCGCTGATGTTCTGGAAGATTCTGCCGTTCCTGCAAGGCCAGAACGTTTCGCTGCGCACGGAGGCGATCGCCGGCGTGAGCGCGCCGTTGTGCACGGCCTGCGGGATTGAATCGATCGCGTTGGCGGCTCCCGATGCGGCCGATACGGTGGACTTTGGACTCGCGCCCGGCGTGCGCTACACGCTGGGTTACAACTGCCAGGGTAACGGCGCGCCGGGTCCGCTGACGGGCACCACGCAGCGCGTGCCGTATCTGCTCATCAACAAGTACAACGAGAACGACCAGGTGTTTCTCGACCAGAACACGCAGACGTTCCGCATCGGCGGGCAGGGGCCTCCGGCGAATGTGACGAGCGCCCCTTCGTGCGTGCAGGCAAACGCCGTGGGAGCGGGGTGGGTGGAGACGACGGCCCC
>CAYUZM010000472.1:0-5191 GCA_964449665.1 uncultured Solibacteraceae bacterium | reverse complement strand
TCGCTCAAGCGCTCGCCGGCCGGGTCCATCACATAAGTGGGATGGTCGTAACCGGAGGCCACCAGGAACACCTGATTCTCGATCGCGCGGGCCTTGGCGAGCGTTTCGTCGCCACCCCAGATGGCATCAGGATCATCTCGGCGCCCTGGGTGGCGAGCGCTCTCGCGGGGTCGCTGAAGAACACGTCATAGCAGATCATTAGGCCCACTTTTCCGAAATCGGTTCCAAACACCGGATAGGAGTTGCCGGGCGTGAGCCCCTTTTCCACCTCCTCGCGCGGCAGGTAGACCTTGCGGTATTTGCCCGCGAGTGCGCCCGTGCGGTCGAGCATCACCGCCGTGTTGTAGATCGTCGTTCCTTCGCGTTCATAAATGCCCGCCACAACGTAGGACTTGCGCTTGCGCGCCACCTCGGCGAGCCGCTCCGTGGTGGGGCCCGGAATCGATTCCGCGATTTCGGCATACGACTTCGTGGTGCCGACCACGGTGATGCCTTCGGGGAGCAGGATCACGTCGACGCGGCCGCGCACGCCTTTCTTGATGGCGTCGATGAACTGGCCGACGCTTTCCGCGGGCCCCGAGGTATTGCGCGGACGCAAGTTGATGGAAGCCACGCGCACGGCACGGACGCCGGGCGCCGCGATTTTTTCCAGAGTCAGGTCGTCCCACCAGACCGTGCCGCCCGGCGCATTGCTCAGGAACAACTGCACGGCCACGCTGGCGGCGTCCGGCGGCGCGGGCGCCTCAGTGGTGAGCTGTGTCCAGTTGCCTTCGCGTTTTGCGTGCGCGACGTATTCCGGCTGGCCCGCGCGCTTCCCGCTGGCCGTGCGCCACTCGAGCCGCGCGACGATTTGCCAGTTTTCCGCCGCCACGGCATCGGCCTGATAGAACGCCGTGAAGCGGTACCACGCGCCCGGCATGATGCCCGGGACGTTTCGCTCCCAACCGCCGTGCGCGGCCGCGTTGCTTGCGCCGCCGACGGCGAGCGAGCCGGCATCGCCCCGGCTGACGCGCTGATCGACATAGGCGTTCGGACGCGTCTCCGCGCGCGCGCTCCACACCGTCCAGCCATCGGCGCCGGGGGCGAACCTCGACTGCTTCAGCAGCGGCTCGGCATTCGCGAGCCCGGCATTTGCGAGACCCGCCAGAGTGCACAGTGTGAGCGCGTAGCGCAGCATAAACGAACCTCCTACTTCTTCGGCTTGTCGGGCAACTTCTTCCAATCCCCGGCCGCAATTTCGCGCTTCGGCCAGGCGACATTTTGAAACGGCCATTCCTTGCGCAGCCACTCCTTCATGTCCTTCACGAGCGTGGCCTCGAAACCGGCATCATACATCGCCTTGGTGACCCAGACTGTGGCGGTGGCGTCGTAGCCCTGCTTCGGACTGGGCTTGATGTAGAGGCAGCCGAGTTCCTTCGCGCCGTCGGGCGTGAGGACGGCATAGGTGAACGATTGGCGCGCGTCGAAACGCGCCTTCTCGCCCTGCACGTCCTTCAAGGCGTCTTCCATGGTGATGCCCGCATGAGGCCATCCGCCGCCGCTGAACGTGGCGCGCAAGTGATCGATGGAACTCATGTAGGCGTCGTAGTCTTGTTTCTCCAAACCCGGCCCGAGGGGCGCGAGTTTGTAGGTTTTGGTGGCGTAGGTCTTCGGCACCTGAAAGGATTCAGGTACAAGCTGGGCAAAACACGCGACGGGGAGTGTTGCCAGCACGAGTGTGCGTAGGGTAGCTGGCAGCATGAGTGTATTGTCTCGCAGGGCGTCGAATCGTGCTGATGCAATGACCACACCGGAAGGCTAGTCGCGTGATGTAACGCTCCGATCCCAGGATTCCATGATCTCCTCGCAGCGAGCATTCAACTCTGGCCATCGCTGCAATATTCGGGCAAAACTATCCACCAACTCTTTCCTTGTATCAAACACGAAGGTCTCTTCCAAACCGAGAGCGACATCGATTCGATAGCGATCTTCGCCTTTCAGCCACTGACGCAACACAGCATGAATGTTGTTTCCATTGTCGGACTGCAGCCAAACCAACCGCTCGAACAAGTCCGAAAACGACCTAGGTTCAACTGCGGGAGCCCGGTGGTCGACTACAAAATTCATCACTTGCCTGGTTGCATCCAGTTCCTTGTGCACCGTCGGCATGACCTTTCGGAGAGATTAGCCAATTATTGATCGCCGGGATCATGAAGAGAATATCTCTTCGTCTCCAACCGCTACCTGCCAATTCTTCACGTGTCCTTGTGGTTCCGCATCATCCTCTCGCGCCTGGGCCGCGAATGCCCCGCGGTTAGCGGTTAGACTAGATGGTTGCCATGGAACTCAAGGGAAAACGCATCGCCATACTCGTGGACCAGCTTTATCAGGAGATGGAAGTCTGGTATCCGCTCTACCGCTTTCAGGAGGCTGGCGCGGAAGTGATCACGGTGGGCGCCGAAGCGGGAAAGACCTATCCCAGCAAGCTCGGCTATCCGGTCACCGCGCAAAAATCGTACGACGAGGTCTCCGCCAAGGACTTCGACGGCGTCGTCGCGCCCGGCGGTTTCGCGCCCGACCATATCCGCCGCCATCCCAAGGCCGGCCAGTTTGTCGCGGCGGTCAACCGGCAGGGCGGGCTGGTCGCGGCCATCTGCCACGGCCCCTGGGTTCTGTGTTCGTCGGAAGGCATGTTGAAGGGCCGCAAGGTGACCAGCTTCTTCGCCATCAAGGACGACGTGGTCAACGCCGGCGCCGAGTGGACGGACGCGGAAGTGGTGGTGGATGGCAATCTCGTCACTTCGCGGAAGCCGGAAGACCTGCCCGCATTTTGCCGCGCCTGCATTGGCGTGCTTGTGAACGCTCCGGTCCCCGCCTAATGAAGCTCACGCATCTCGCCTTCGGGGCGGCGCTCGCCTCGACCGCGTTCGCCCAACTGGAAACTCGCGCCGACTGGCCCCACTACGGCGGCCAATACGGAGCGTGGCGCTATAGCGCCCTCGATCAGGTGAACGCTTCGAACGTGAAGAACCTGGTTCCGGTGTGGCAGTTTCAGACAGGCGACTCCGATGGCGGCCTGCAAGCGACGCCCATTGTGCGCGACGGCGTGCTTTACCTCAGCACTTCGCATAACCACATCTTCGCGATCAATGGCGCCACGGGCGAGCAGATCTGGCGCTACACCTATCCGCTGCCGAAATCGTTCACGACGTTCTACGGCGCGTGGAATCGCGGCGTGGCCGTGAGCGACGACGCCGTCTTTGTGGGCACCATCGACAACCACATGGTGGCGGTGGACCGCAAGACGGGCCGCGAAATCTGGAACGTGAACGTAGAAGACGCGAACCAATGTGGCTGCAACATCACCGCCGCACCGCTATTGGTGAAGGACAAGGTCATCGCGGGCGTGACGGGAGGCGACTCCGCCCATCGCGGGTACGTCTCCGCGTTTGACACGAAGACCGGCCGCCTTGCCTGGCGCTTTTGGACCATTCCCGCGCCGGGCGAACCGGGCAACGACACATGGGCCGGCGACAGTTGGAAGTATGGCGGCGGGTCGTCGTGGATGACCGGTTCTTACGATGCGGCGTTGAATCTCGTCTACTGGAGCATTGGCAATCCGGCGGCGGATTTCTACGGTGGTTCGCGCGCGGGCCGCAATCTCTATACGGATTCGGTGGTCGCGCTGGATGCCGATACCGGCAAGCTGAAGTGGTATCACCAACAGATTCCGCACGACGTGTGGGATTTCGATACCGCTTACGAAAACATCCTGCTCGATTTGCCCGTTGACGGCAAGCCGCGCAAACTGCTGCTGAACGTTAACAAGGGCGGTGTTGTGTTCGTGGTTGACCGTGTCACGGGCGAGTTTGTTTCCGGCTACCCGATTGTGAAGCACATCAATTGGATCAGCGGCGTGTCGAAGACGGGTGAACTTCTCGGCCGCAACGAACCCAAAGAAGGTGTGCCGTCGTTCATCTGCCCGGCCATCGGCGGCGGGCGCAGTTGGAACCAGGCCGCATTCAGCCCGCTCACCGGGCAACTGTATACAACGGCGATTGAGTGGTGCCAGGAGGTGGTGGTGGCCAAGGAATCCCCACAAGAGGGCAAGACATTCTTTGGCGGGACGTTTGAAGCGCGCAACCCGAAGGGCGAACGCGCCTATGGGCACCTTGACGCAATCGACCCGATTACGGGCAAGCGGCTTTGGACCTACAAATCGAAGTATCCGCTGCTGGCGAGCGTGCTTGCTACAGCCGGCAACGTCGTGTTCAGCGGCGACCCAGAGGGCTACTTCTTCGCGCTCGACGCCAAGACCGGGGCGAAGCTGTGGAGTTTCCAAACGGGCAGCGGGCATCGCGGCTCGTCGATCACCTACACCGTCAATGGCCGCCAATACGTCGCGACGCCATCGGGTTGGGGCTCGGCGGTTGCGGGCCTGATTTCGCAGTTGTGGCCGGAAGCCGCGGAGTTTCGCAACGGATCGACGCTCACGGTATTCGCACTTCCGGAGGCGTCGAAATGAGAGCCTTCGCATGGCTGCTGTTTTCGGCGGCGGCGTTCGGGCAGAACAATGCCGAACTTGGCGCGAAGATCTTCAAGCAGACCTGCACGGTCGGCTATTGCCATGGGGCCAATGGCGGCGCGGGCCGCGCTCCGGTGCTCGCCGGGCGCAACCTCGACTCAGCCTACGTCGCCAAGGTGACGCGGGATGGAATTGCCGGCACCGGCATGCCTGCCTGGAAGGACCGGCTTTCCGCGAACGACCTGAACGCGGTCATCGCCTATACGCTCAAAATCAATGGCGGCTCCGCGATCTTCGCGCCGGTGCCCGCTTCCGAACTGGCTGCGCAGGCGATTCCGGCGGCAGCGGCGGCGGGGAAGGCGCTCTTCTTCGACCCCATTCGAGGCACGCGTTGCGGCACGTGCCATGCGCTGGAATCATGGGGCGCGGCGATCGGTCCCAACCTCACGCACAGCCAGCCGACGCTGGCGCTCATGCGCAACGGCAAAGGGGGGCAGGCGCAATCCGCATCCATCGCCGGTGGGGCGCCGTTCCCGGCGCTGCTCGTAGAATCCAAGGGCGGCACGGCGCGCGTGTACGGCCTCACCACGGCTCCGCCCGTCCTTCGCACGATCGCCCCGAAACAACTTCGGCGTGGGGGTAGGGCACAATGGAACAACGCCGCGTCCGCCTCCACCTTCAGCGCCC
>CAYUZM010000471.1:0-5193 GCA_964449665.1 uncultured Solibacteraceae bacterium | reverse complement strand
CGGTCGGATATCGAATCGACTCGCGGGCGGGGCCGTCGAGAATGCGAAGACCGAGATCGCGCAGAATGACCCACTCGGAGCGAGCCTCGCCGACTGTATCGCCTTCGCGCCGCCGTCCGATAAAGGGCGAATAGCGGATGCGGCGTTCGGTGCCGGTCTGCGTGCCGCCGCCTTCCTGTTCGTAGCGCGTGCGCGCGGGAAGCAGGATGACACCCTCCGGACCGGGATCGGCAAGCATGGAGTTGTTAAAGACAATGTCTTGATGCACCCGCAAGGGAAGTCTCGACAGCGCCGTCGCCATCCGCGCGGGCTCGGGCATGGTCTCCATGAAGTTGCCGCCGATGATGTACAGAAGGTCAAGCTCTCCCTCATGCGCCGCTTCGAGCATATGGCCGCAGGAATGCCCGCGCCACGTGGGGAGCGGCGCACCCCACAGCTCCGTGTAGCGTGAGACGTTGTGCTCACCGATGAAGTCGGGAACGGCACCCACTTCCGCGCCACCCTGAACGCCGGAGTGGCCCCGAATCGGAACCAGGCCCGCTCCTTCGCGCCCTAACATCCCGCGCGATAGAGCGAGATTGATGAGGGCCCTCACATTGTCGACGCCATTCGGATGCTGCGTCAGCCCCATGGACCAGATAAAGATGGCGCGCTTTGCGGAAGCATAGAGACTCGCAAAGCGCTCCATCTCCGACCGTGGCAAGCCAGCGAGCGCTTCAAGATCGGGAAACCGCTCGCGGTCCAACTCCGCTTTCAACGGCTCCCATCCACTTGTGTGGGCTTCGATGAACCCGCGGTCCAGCGCGCCCCGTTCGTCGAGAATCTTGAGCACACCATTGAAGAACGCGACATCGCCACCGGGACGTACCGGAAAAAAGTCGTCGAGGAAGCGTGTGCCGAAGATGGCCGACTTCGTAATTGAAGGAATCCAGTAGCGTTCCAACCCTGGTTCGCGGTATGGATTGACGACTGCGATGCGCGCGCCGTTCTTCTTCGCATGATAGAGATACTTCATGGACACAGGCTGGTTGTTGGCCAGGTTGGTGCCCGCGAGGACGAGCAGGTCCGATTTCAGCCAGTCTGAATAGCTGACCGTCGAAGCGCCAACACCGAGCGTCGATTTGAGCGCGACTGAGGATGCGGCATGGCAAAGGCGCGCCGCGTTGTCGACATGGTTCGTTCCATACGTCCGGGCGAGCTTTTGCGCGACGTAGTACGTTTCGTTGGTAAGCCCCCGCGATGTGAGGAAAAAGGCGGCGCGGCGCGGATCAGTTCGGCGAAGGCGGGCGGCGATCAGATCCAACGCCTCGTCCCAGGGGAGGCGCGAGAAGCCGCGATCGTTCGGCCGCCGGATCATCGGAAACGCAAGGCGTCCCAGCTTACGAAGCCGCCGGTTATCGAGCCTACGAAGTTCGGCTACGTCGGTGTAAGCGTCAGGCGCCGCGGCGGGCATGGTATTCATGCGCAGCAGCCGCAGCCGCGTCAAGCAGAGATGGACACCGGGGATGGCGTCGTCTTCAAGGCCGCGCGGCGTGAGGGAGCATCCATCGCAAACACCGTGCTTCAGGATGCGCCAGGCGTAGGGAAGTTGGTCGCGATTCTCCCACAGAATGCGGAGCATCTCTATCTGGTGTTGTGGTTTTTGTTGGCCAAGGCCGAATGGCGCCCAGCCGGCGATACGCATGGGGACATGATACATGGGTGCCGCGGAAGGTCTCGATTCCAGCCGGTAGACTCGCGGCATTTCGGTACGCTAGAGAGGAATGAAGAACTCCATGACGAGGCGCGCGGCGCTGGCGCTGACGGCGGCAGGCGCGGCAAAGAACCAGGGTCTGGCGCAATCAAATTGGCAGCCCAGCGCGGCCATGGTCGAATCACACGACCAATACATTGATGCCCGGCTAAAATCGCAGATCACCGAAAGGGGGCACCGCTTCTACGGCGGATTTCCCGACGCGGATGGGCTGGTGCATGGAGGCGCCAGCGGCGGCGCGCTCCACACCTTCGGACTCGGCTACATTCTTCCGCAATCGCGCTATTACAAGAACGCGTTGATGCTGGAGCGCATGCGCCTCGTGCTGGCCTACCTGGACGCGCACACCTCGGCGGAAGGAAACGTCGACCTGCTCATTACGAACTTCAATTCACCTCCGGATACCGCATTCATGATCTGGGGCGTCGGCCAGATCGGCTACCTGGCCCGAAAGTTTGGCGTGAACGAGGTGGAGAAGTTGGTGGAATCGGTGTTGCGGCGCAGCGGACGCGCTCTCGCCACGGGAGGAATGCACACGCCGAACCACCGTTGGGTGGCCTCGTCGGCGTTGGCGCAGATTCACGAACTCTATCCCGATGCCGCCTACACGCGACGGATCGAACAGTGGCTGGCGGAAGGAATCGATATCGACAGCGACGGCCAGTACACAGAGCGCTCAACGGGCGGCTATAACGGAATCACCAACCGTGCGTTCGTCATCCTTGCGGCCAAATTGAATAAGCCGGGGTTGTTGGGCTATGTGCGCCAGAATCTGGAAAGCATGTTGTACTTGCTTCATCCGGGCGAGGAAGTGGTAACGGACATCTCGCGGCGCCAGGACCTCTATACGGCCGGAACGATGGCGGGCTATTCGCTGGCATTGAAGTATCTCGCCGTAAAGGACAACAATGGCGTGCTGGCCACACTGGCCAACCGCTTCCCTAATTCGCTCGGCGACACGCTCGAGTTTGTTGAATTGCAGCAGGCCGGCCCAGCGCCCAAGCCTGTCCCGGACGACTACGTGAAGGAGTTCCCATTCCTCAAAGTGGGCCGCGTGCGGCGCGGGAAGAAGAGCGCGACGATTATGCTCGACGGACGAAGCCGCTTCTTTGGCATCAGAAATGGCACAGCAGTGATCGAGACGGTGCGCTTCTCAAGCCTGTTCTTCGGCAAGGCGCAGTTCCGGCCGCAACGCTGTTGGCGTGCCGGCGACGTGAACGGCCGGCCTTCCTGGGTGCTGGAGCAATCGCTCGATGCGCCGTACTACCAGCCCCTCCATCCGCCCGAGACTGTGGGCACGGAGGACTGGGAGGAGTCTCGTAAGCGCCGCCGCCGAACCGAAATGAACTATCTGACCTATCGTGTCACCGTGACCGAAACCGGCACGGGTTTCAGTTTGAAGTTCGAGGCCGAAGGGCCAAAGGATTTGCCTGTGATGGTCGAACTGGCGCTCCGTCCCGGTGGCCGGTTGGAGGGCCCGGCGAAACATCCTCGCGCCGAAGACTGCTACCTGCTCCGCTCGGAACGCGCCACTTACGCAGTGGGAACCGACGCAGTCACCTTCGGACCAGGACTGGCGCAGCATGAGGCCATTACAGGGCGCGGCATCGACGCAAAGCTGCCGGGGCCGTCAGTGTTCCTTACCGGATTTGCGCCGTTCACGCATGTGCTGGAGATTGAGGCCTAACAATGAACCTATCACGACGAAGCTTTGCGGTCGGCGCGGGCGCCGCGATGATCGCACAGGGCCAGGAACCGGCCGGCCGAGGCCCCGCAAACGTGCGGGCGGAATCCGTTCGCCGGGTATTCCACAACGGCGAACACAACGCCTTCACCGACCTCGTCCAGTACAAAGGCACTTACTACCTGACGTTCCGAAGTTGTCCGGACGGGCATATGGTCCACCCCACGTCGTCGATTCTCATTCTGACGAGCGCCGATGGCAATGAGTGGCGGCAGATCCACCGGTTCAGCGTTCCGATGCGCGACGTGCGCGACCCACACTTCCTGATCTTTCAAAGCAAGCTATTCGTCTATACAGGC
Source organism: uncultured Solibacteraceae bacterium (assembly GCA_964449665.1). Taxonomy (GTDB): domain Bacteria; phylum Acidobacteriota; class Terriglobia; order Bryobacterales; family Bryobacteraceae; genus JAFLBB01. The sequence continues at coordinate 1,397 of CAYUZM010000471.1, read as the reverse complement.
ACTTGGTATTGCGGCGAGCGGTCGCCGGAACGATTCGACATGAACCAGCAGCTTGGCTACGCGGCGTGGTCGGTTGACGGAGCCAAATGGGAAGGCCCGCGCATGCTGGAAGGCACCTATGGGCATTACATCTGGCGAGCAGCGGCGGTGGGCGGGAAGGCATACCTTTGCGGACGTCGAAAGCGCGCGTTCATTGAAACGAAGACACGGGAAGAGCAGGATGTTTCCGTCGAGTCTGCAATGCTTGCCAGCGACGACGGACTGGTTTGGCGAACCGCCGGCTTATTCCAGGAAACGTATGGCAATGAGACGGCCTTTCTATTTGAGAAGGATGGGTCCGTTTTGGCCGTAGCCCGGGGCGGTGGCTCACGTAACGCGGAGGTGGTTCGCGCGCGGGCGCCATACCGCGAATGGAGACGTGCCGACCTGGGCCGGTACATCGGTGGACCACTGGTTACCCGTTGGGGCTCGCGATACCTTGTCGGCGGCCGCAAGCAGACGCCGGCCGGACCACGAATGGCCCTCTCCTGGCTGGCCGGCGACCGGTTGGAGGAACTGATCGAACTGCCAAGTGGGGGCGATGCCTCCTACCCAGGCTTCGTGGCGCTGAGCCATTCGCGCGGTCTGCTGTCTTACTACTCCAGCCACGAGAAGGATCCCGCCGGAAAGGCCATGACCGCGATCTATCTGGCTGATCTGCGCGTGTAGGCGGAATTGAACTGGCCCGCACTCGGACCATTTGATCTCAAACGCTCCAATTTCCCGCGTATAGTGAATTAAGGAGAAGTGACAACCATGGCCTGGGCCCGCGTATCTGGAATCGGCGTACTACTCTCACTGGCGGCAGCGGCCGCGCCTAAGGAAGTGACGTTTCACAAAGACGTGCTGCCAGTCCTCCAAAAACGTTGCCAGGAATGCCATCGCGCTGGCGAGGCCGCCCCCATGGCGCTGATGACTTACGCCGATGCGCGCCCGTGGGCCAAGGCGATGAAGTTGGCCGTGGTCCAGAAAAAGATGCCGCCGTGGTTCGCGGACCCGGCGCATGGCAAGTGGGCCAATGACCGTTCACTACCTCAGACCGAAATCGATACCCTCACAGCATGGGCCGAAACGGGAGCCAAGGAAGGAAGCACCAAGGACGCTCCCCCTGCGCCCACGTTCGCCGATGGCTGGACAATCGGGAAACCCGATATGGTGATCGACATCGGGGCGGACTATAAGGTCCCTGCGCAAGGCACGGTCGAGTACACCTACTTCGTGATGCCGACCGGCTTCACAGAAGACAAATGGGTCGAGCAAATCGAGCTACGCCCCGGCGCTCGAAGTGTTGTTCACCACATTGTGCTGATGGCGCGTGCCCCCGGCAGCAAGCTGTTCAAGGACGCCAAGCCGGGCGG
>CAYUZM010000470.1:0-5194 GCA_964449665.1 uncultured Solibacteraceae bacterium | reverse complement strand
CGAGCGTCGATGTCCCAAAGGAGAACGTACCATCGAATGACGCGGCCCTCGGTATCCCGCCGGGCGACACCCCGATGCTGAAACCAACGGTATGCCCCGTCGACGCCCAGCAGCCGGTGATCGCTATTCCAGGGCGTGCCGGTCTCGACAGCTTGGCGCCACGATTGGATCACGTCAGGGAGATCGTCGGGATGAACTAATGGAGCCCAGTTAGTCAACTGATCCAGCTTCCACCCCGTGTAGTCCAGAATGGGTTGACTGACGAACTCCACGGTGCCGGAACTGGTCATAGTCGCTACGAAGCCTGGGACGCTGTCGATGATTTCCCGGAAATCGGCCTCGCGGGCGTGGAGTTCCGCTTCGGCGCGCTTCAGGTCATCAATATCGGTGATGGTTGAATACCAACGGACGATCCGTCCCTCGGAATCTCGCAAGGCACGGGAGCGTAACCGGCACCAGCGGTAGACGCCATCGAACCTGCGGATTCGATGGGGAACTTCGTGCGGTTCTTCCGACTGGATCGCGCGCTGAAGCGAGGTTAGTACCCGATCGAGGTCCTCGGGATGAACGATCCCGTTCCCGGCCCAATCGTTCAGCTGTTCTCGCGATTTGCCAAAGAAATTCAGGATCTCCTGATTGACGAACTCGAGTTCACCCAACGGGGTCATCGTGAAGACCAAATCAGGGATGCTGTCCACAATCACGCGAAAGTCCTGCTCGGTCATTGTCCTGCCATGATCCTCGCCTTGCAAAAACTCCGATCCCGCATAACAGATGATGCCAGACCTCAGCCTGTCATGTCCCACGGGACCCCATGGACGAGAATGCTCCGACGAACCGGTTCGTCACCGGGACCGCCGGTCGTCGTCCGTAGTGGAGTCTCGAGTTGGTTGCTCGATTGGCAGGACTTTGTTTATCAACAACGTACCTCAGTGGAGATCCGGCTCGCTGCCTGGAACCAAGGGTGCAAGTCCTTTGAGCGTTTCGGGGCTTCCGAACGAGAGGATCAATGAACAAGATCGGAGTGGGGATAATTGGCGCGAGTCCGGAGCGAGGCTGGGCCGCATGGGCGCACGTTCCTGCGCTGCGTGCGCTGCCACAGTACGAGATCCGCGCGGTGAGCACCAGCCGCAGAGAGTCCGCTGACGCCGCACACAGGGCGTACCACGTCGACTCCTATGACAATCCGCATGATCTGGTGCGGCATGAAGGCGTGGATCTGGTTGTCGTTTCAGTGAAGGTCCCGAATCACTACGCAGCGGTTATGGCGGCGTTCGAAGCCGGAAAAATGGTTTATTGCGAATGGCCGTTGGCGACCGATACCGCGCAGGCATTGGAGATGGCGTCTCAAGCCAGACAAGCGGGCGTGCGGACGGTGGTCGGTATGCAAGGGAGATTCGCTCCCCAAGTTCAGCACGCCCGCCGGCTGATCGAGGAGGGATACCTCGGCGACATCCTGTCTACCACTCTCGTTGGATCGGGGATCGGTTGGGGCGGCACCACGTTGAGGAGCGGCACTTATCTATTCGACGAAAGGAACGGCGCCACGGTCCTGACGGTACCGGTGATGCACGCCATCGACACTTTGTCCTACCTCGTCGGCGAGTTTGAGTCGTTACAGGCGCGGTTTGCCCTCCGCCGGCCGTTTGTGGAAGTCACCGATGACCATGCCAAGATCGCCGTAACGGCCCCGGACCAGGTCAGCGTGAGCGGTCTGCTCACCAGCGGAGCCCTCGCATCTGTTTTCTTTCGCGGCGGGGTCTCACGTGCCGGTAACCTGTGCTGGCAAATTAACGGCAGCGAGGGAGATTTAGGCTTTCGCGCAGATGCCGGCAACGTCCAGACTGCTGATCTGCATCTGCACGGCGGACGCGGAGCAACCAGCACGGCTGAAGAGATCGTGGTCCCGGACGAACTCGGGGAGCGCATCCCGACTCTTTCGTTCGGCTATCCGGCCAACGTCGCCCGCCTATACACGCAGTTTGCAATCGATCTGGAGCACGGGACGCGAATCGCGCCCGACTTCAGCTATGCCGTCGCCCGGCACCGACTGCTTGATCGTATCCGCCTGGCGGCCAGCGAGGCCGGGCTTAGTGCCACGATCTTGGCGGCACAAGCCTAAACCGCAAAGCTCTGGATCGATCAGATCGTTCGGCGCGGACGCACATTCGCCCACAGCGAGAGTCGCCCGGAGGGGTATACGCTTCTGATACACCGGCTGCTTTGATGAACTTTGTTGAGCCGGAGCTGAAGACGATTTTCGTCTTCAAGGGCATCCAGGTGCGTTCTTACTCGACGACTCCTTTTCATTTCAACAATTTCCAACGTCCACTTTCTCCGTGCCCTATTATTCATCTTCTGGAACGGTTCTTAGAGCATGAGGATCGCGGCCTGTGCAGGAGCGCAACCTATTGATTTGTTGAGGTTCCCTGATTTTGGCCCAGTTTCGGATTCCAAACCGGTTTCAACACAATTTCGGGCACAGTTCGACAATGACCGTTTGCGTCGTCAACAAAACTAGTTTAGAATCATAGAAGTACAAATGTCGGGGCGTAGCGCAGCCTGGTAGCGCACCTGCCTTGGGCGCAGGGGGTCGGGCGTTCAAATCGCCCCGCCCCGACCAATGGAATCAATGAAATACAGCCCTTTTCTCGAACGCGAGAAAGGGGCTGTAGTCGTTTTTGTAGCTGTGATGTTCCTCAAGATTCAACGCGGAACGCAACAGGCAGGCCATCCGATGTCTTCTAAGCAGAGGGTCCCAGGTTCGAGACCTGCCACAGCCAATAATGGATTCAAGGGGATACGGCGGCTGAAAAGCCGCTGTATTTCGTGGGCGAAGATGATTTTGTAGATGTGGTTTTCCACAAGATTCAAAAGACGGTGTCGGAGTGAAGAGTGCTGTCCAATGGTCGAGGACTTTTGGGTCATCCCAGTCACGCTCACAAAATCCAACCCATCTCCGGTAGCTGGTGGGTACCCGACAGACATTGAACCGCACCACAATCTTCCGTGCAGAAGTCGGCGTTCAAATCGCTCCGCCCCCTACCAATGGAATCCAGCGTACACGGCGTCGCAGGGTCGCCGATATTTGTGATCGTGATATTTTCGCTCTCGACATTGGAGTACGTTCCTTGATTGGGATAGTCCGATTATCGACACACTTTTCAGGTCCTGGAGGGTCTGTTCACACGACGTAACCGCCTAGCAAACCACGATCCCGGACCGGTCTCGGAACCAAATGCTCTCGACGAAATCTTGCTACGGATCACGGAGACAGCCGGAGGGACGGTCAATTGCGAACTTGAGTCGCTGTCGCGGTTGAGCTAGTCTGGCCGTGGCTCAATTGTCGTCTCCATAGGTGCGCAGTCCACCTTTAAGACTTTTACACCGCTTGGCACATCCTTCGCGAACGCCACCTTCCCGGCGACCGCGGGGGTATCTCGGCAAACTGCTTTAGCGAACGAATAGATTTGTTGCTCCACGATCTCTTGGAACGACAATGGAAAGAGCGCGTAAACATGTAACCCCTTCCCGCCTGCTGGAATTGACGACCGAACCGCTGCGACAAAGGAGCCTAGATCGGGATTGCGAATATGAATCGGATAGTACTCTGCACTGATGGAAACTGGCTCACGAGGCAACAGTTCTTTCCATGCCGGGGGGCTAAATCGATACTCGGCGACCTCCTGATCTCCAAATCCGAGGAGCCCCCCGTATCGCCTTAGAACCGAATTTAGTTCCTGGTGTGGATCAGCCGCAAACGAAATAGCCAGGGTAATCTGAGTACCACCACCGGATACTGGTCTTCGTGGCCGCGAAAGTTCGATACGTTGATCGATGTCTAACCGTTTGGGCAACTTTGAATGGGCCTGTCCCAACCAAACCGTTTGGTGAATGAGGGTGATCGCTGCATCATCTGAGCCGGACTTAGTAGACCAAGCATTCCACAGCACAATCAGTAGCAGCACAAACACTGCCTCGCTGAGTAAACCCAATCCCAACCGACGGCATACCATCCCGATGCCAGATTGAACGACTGGGAAGTTGCACGCAACTCTTGCATTCGACATCGCAAACCACGACGCGCAGGAGACTAGCGGACCTTTTGGGGACTCTTGGGCTCACTCAGCTTGCGAATTGGGCGTGGACCCTGTTGCGATTCACGCGGCTTCCCAGATAGTGACGCGTCGATATTCCTATTAGATAGCCTGAATGGGCCGACGGATAGCGTCTTCTTACCCTGCTCAATTGTCCAATCTACATTAATAACGCCATCTTCGTTAGCTGCAAGCCCGAGCCGCACCTTCGCTGGTGCATCGGAAGTTAGTTCGATAGTAGACGAAGTCGGCGCAACAAGGACTCCATAGACCCGCCAGTATTGCGTAGGTGCAGAATTGTCAGCCGTGTCGTCGGTCCAATATGAAAGATCACCGGTGATTACGCCAAGATTATCTTCAAGGTTGAGTCGAATCCGCCGAACCCACCTCACGTCCCCGACCGATTGGCTCGGCCTCTTGTACTCCCAAAGGCCAGAGAGCTTGATGGAGCTTGCACGCCCAGTTCCCGTGACGCCAATGCGTGCGGACCGAGCCGAAACGTATTCGTGTAAGGTTTCATAGTACCTATCTAGAGATTCTGCGAACTCTATTGCACGCCGTGTTTCCCCGTCATACAATCTTTCTAGCTCACCGAAGCTCTCCAACAGTTGATTCCGCGAACCTTTGCGGCTGCTGTCAAATCCTACAATCGACTCCAGACGCGTCAGCTGTGTCAGCAGATTCTCACGAAGTTCTTTTATTGTCTGTTGCTGGCTTTCAAGGATGCCTCGTATGGCAGCGGCCCTGGTGATATCACTCGGCGCATCTAGCGAGCGAATCTCACCACCGATTCTCGACTCGTCAAAAGCCAGATTGACTAATTGCTTTTGAATTTGGTCCCGCCGCAAATGTATTCCAGCAGCGAAAAAGCTGCTATCTTCGGCCTCGACGGATGTGATTTCCTGCCGCACGGTATCGCGCAGCAATTCGAAGTATTTGACCTGCGCAGTCGTATACTGCCGGGCACTCTCGGACGCAAGACTAATCAATGCCTTTGCTTCACCAGGAGACTTCGCAAGAATTGAGCGCAGAACTACCTCGTCTCGTTTTCGCCAGTCCGCAAAGGCGCGTTGGGCTTGTCCCTCGCGTTCCCGGGC
>CAYUZM010000469.1:0-5209 GCA_964449665.1 uncultured Solibacteraceae bacterium | reverse complement strand
GGCGGGAACGCGGGCGGGGTGGCCGGCACTGGCGGAGACGCGGCCGCAGGCAGCGGTCTCGGCGCGGGCGAGGCCGCCTGCACGGGCGGCGGCGCGGGTCTGGGCGCGGGCGGATACACGGGCATCTGCGGCGCCGGCTGTGGAGGAGGCGGTTGGGGCGGAACGGCCGGATAGCGCCGCTGCGTCACCGCGCTCACGATGGCCGGGGCCACCTTCTTGCGCACAATTACGACGCCGGTGATCAACGTCAGCACCAGCAGCACGATTTGCGCTCCCAGAATCAGGCCGGAAAAACTGCTGCTTTGCGTGACGCCCGAGCCTGCCTCGCAAGGCGAGTCGAAGGCTTCGTACTTCACGCCCAGCTTGTCCAACTCCGGCAGCAACTCGCGTATATCCACGCTCCAGCCAATGCCGTCGGCTTCGGGCACGCGCACGGGCTTGCCCTGGGCGTCCATCACCGTCACCAGCGCTTTCGTAACATTCACGCCGATGACGCGCCCGCAGGTGTCAAACAGCGGCCCTCCCGAGTTGCCCGCGTTGATGGACGCGTCGGTCTGAATCAGCTTTACGGACGCTCCGCCATCCTTCACCGCGCGCGTGTCCATTTTGCTGATCACGCCCTTTGTAAGCGACGAACGGAACGCGCCTTCCCCGCGCGACATGCGGCCCGCCGCGCCCGGATAGCCGACGGCCCACACATCCATGCCCTCGCTGAGCGACTCGAATCGCGCGAACGTGACCCCCTTCACCTGCACCGGCTTCTCCAGTTGCAGCACCGCCAGGTCTTTCGACTGCGAACTCCAAATCACCGTGACCGGCGTCAGTTCTTCCTTCGAACGCCCGGCCAGCACCACCTTCTTCTGTACGCCCTCAGGCAGCATGCAGCACACGTGCCAGTTGGTGACGATGTGGGTGGGCGTGACGAAGAAACCCGTGCCGGTGCCGGAGTTGGTTTCGCCGTTGGCTTCCTGGAAGGCGAGAATGATGATCGGCGTCTGGTTCTTCATTTCGGCCACCGGCGGGGCAGCCGGGAGCATGGCGGCGCATGCCCAGAGCGCCAAAGCCGGGATGGAGCGAGACAGCCTCATTTTGGTTTCTTCGGGGCCGCCGCGGGCGGCGCGGGCGTTGGCGTGGCGGCCTCTTGCCGGGGCGCGGCCGGTTCCACGGCGCCCGGCTGCAAAGGTTCAAATTCGTGCGGCGGCTGCTCTTTCCCTTCCGATCCCGGTTTGGCGGGCGGCAGCTTGTCCAACTCGTAGCCCACGGCTCCCTTCTCTTTGACGGGCGGACCTTCGGGCGGCGCCGAGCAGCACGTCCACGAATAGAAGCCCGCGGCGGCGACCACGGCGACAAACAAAAGCGCGGGCACCAGAATCTTCCACGCTTTGATCTTGCGCGGCGGGGGCGCGGCGGCCAATCGCTGTTCCACCGTCGCCCGCGCCGCCATCTCCTGCGCGGCGATCGACTCCTTGGCGCGGTCGCGAACCTGCGTCTTCTCGAGGGCCGGATCTCCCGCCGGGGCCGTGGGCGCGGCGGGGGCCGTGGGCGCGACGGGGGCCAGCGTCTCGCCGAAGCCCAGGGCCACGACCGTCACGTTGTCCTGCCCTCTGCGCTGCTTCTCCACCACCGCCGCCACCAGCCGTTCACAGGCCGCCTGCACGGCGGCGCCATTTCCGGAGAGCGCGGCGATCTCACCCTCGGGAAGGGTCTTGAACAATCCATCGCTGGCCAGCAGGAGCGTATCGCCCTCGCGCAGCGAGAAGGGGTGGGCGGAGAGATCGAGCTCCGCCATTTCGGCCTGTCCGAGGTGGCTGGTGAGCGCCTCGCGCTGCGGATCGCCCAGCGCCTCTTCGTTCGAGATCTCGCCGCGCGCGGCGCGCTCGTCCAGAATGCGGGCATATACATGCTGCGTATTCAGCAGCGTCAATTCGCCATCGCGCAGCAAAAAAATCGCCGAATCGCCGCAGGAGACCCAGTACAGCTCGCCGCCCAGCATCGCCGCCGCCACGAGCGTGGTGCCCAGCTCGCCGCTCTGGTTGAGGCTGGCGGCGAGCGTATTCACGTCGGTGTTTGCCGCAAGCACGGCGCGTTCCAAGGCTTGCGGAACCGTCTCGACGGGCGTCTTGGCCTTGTAGTGCTGCAGAAAACTGCGCACGGCCGCGCGGCTGGCCGCGTCGCCATGGGCAAGCCCGCCCATGCCATCGGCCACCACGGCCAGGAAGCCGCCGTGCGCCGAAAAATCCTCGTCGGCCGGATCGCTGAAGCCGAACGAATCCTGCTGCTGCTGACGCGCGCCAATGTGCTGGGCGTTGCCGAAACGATAGTTCATGGCGTAGCCGTTAGGACCAACTGAAGTCGCCCGTGACGAACGGGACCAGCTTCAAGGTCGTGTCGCCCACCTCAATGCGGTCGGTGGGTCCGATGGGAACGGTTTTGTCGAGCAGGTCGTCGTTAAGATAGACGAGGCCGGAGGCATCGCCGGGTGACAGGTAGAAGACCTTTTTCCGCGGCTCAAACGTGACGATGGCATGGCGGCTGCGCGAGACGCGGGCGTCTCCGGCGATGGCCACGTCCATTTCCGCGCCGCGTCCCACGAAGTTGCGTTCGGCGTGCAGGCGGTAATCGCGTCCCCGCTCCGGACCTTCGACGGCCACCAGCCACCCGACGACGGGATCGGGAGGGCCGGCCGGCTGTGGCGGCGGCGGGGGCGGCGCGGCAACGGGAGCGGGCGCCGCTGCGGGCGGCCGCGCGACGAACAGCGGCTGCGTTTTGGCGTCGTCCGATCCGATGTTGGTGTCCTCGGAAAGAGCGTTGGCCGCCGCTCGCATGGGCGCGGGCTTGGGCTGATCGTCGAATCCGGGCCGCACGGGCGTGGTCTTGCCCTCTCCGCCGACATCGAACGGCTGCGTGCACCACGGACAGGCCGAGTGTTTTGCCGGGTCGTAGAAGTGCCCGTCCTTGCATTGGATCATGCGGATCTCCTAGAGCTTATTTTGCGCCTTCCTGGGCCCTGCGCGATTCCTCCAGTTGCTTTTGGTACGAGGCGGCCAACTCGGGCACGGGCTCAAACCGGACGGAATAGTTGGGGTTGATGATCAGCGTTCCCACCTTATATGCCGTCTTCTCGCGCGGCATCTCCAAAGCCGGTAGCGGGTATGACCTGCTGTCGTGGATGTAGTTGCCGAAGATGGTGGCCGGCTGCGGATTGCCATTGCTGGCGAAGAATTTGTAGTAGACATCGCAGCGGCTTCCGGCGACGGTGTCGCGCATCAGCCACAAGTGCATGCCCGGCCCGCGAATCATTCCGTAGGCGATGTCGCCGAAGAAGAAATTGCCTTGTTTGGTCATCGGATCGACGGGCGGCTGCGACTTGCCGGCGCCGCTTTTGAGACCGGGCGTGTGAACAAAAACGTTCACCTCGTGATTCGCGGTGCCCCAGTTCACGGCGACGACCACGGGATTGCGCATCTCCAGATCGCGCATCTTCTTCTTGGCTTCTTCCAACTCCGACCGCAGCCGGTTGTTTTCGCCTTCCACCTGCTGCATCTGCTGTTGCAGTTTTTCCAGGCGCTCAATGGCGTCGGCCGCGCCCGGTCCGCCGGACTTGCGCAGCTCTTCCTTCAACTTCTCCAGTTCCTGCTGCATCTGTTCGGCCTGCATGGCGGCGTCTTTGGCGCCCACGCCCGCGGGAGACCAGTAGGGAAACAGCGCCAGCATCATGAAGCAGAACGCACCCATGGCGCCGCACAATATGTCGAGCAGCGACATATTGATGATGTTGATTTCGCGGCTGCCGCCCCTCATTCCCGACATGCGGCGGCCTCCGGTAGGCGAACGGCGAGGGTTCTCCGTAGGCGAGCAGTGAGGGCTCCCCGTTGGCGAGCAGCGTGGGCGCCGCGCAGGCGAACGGCGTCGGTGTCCCGTAGGCGAGCAGCGTGGGTTTCCCGTAAGCCCGTCATCGCCGTCTCCCTACTTCTTCTCCACATACAGCCGGTTAATGAGGTTGCGCAACGTGTATTCGCCGGCGTGGTTGACGGCGTGTTCCTCCTGCGCCTGGACGACCTGCAGCACGAACACGAGTACGGCGCTGTGCATGAGCGCGGTCATGGTGGCGTCGAACCCCACGCCCAACGTGCGCGCGACCACCTTCAGATCGATGCCGCCCTTGTTGCCGCCCGCTTCCATAAGGGCCGCACCGAGCCCATACACGGTGCCGATGAACCCGATGGTGGGCACCAGCCAGGCCACGAAGCGCACCATGCCGTAGCGCATGTCGACGCGGTGCGCGATCAACTGCAGTGCCGAGTTCATCACCGAGGCCGCCTGGTCCACGCTGTGGCTGGATTGGAACTGCAGGATGGAGAGGTCGATCAGGGAGGGCAGAATTCCGTTCTCGCGGTCGAACTGGCCGATGACGCGGCGCCGGATGGGCCCGAGGTCCTTCAAACGGAGCACGGTCTGGTCGTCCTCGGGCAGGTAGTGTTGTTTGAGAAACAGCGCCTCGCGCGCGCCAACGCGCCAGCGCACGAACAGATCGCCCAGCGCGACGAAGAACAGGATATTCATCACGTTCTGAATGGTGAACGGATAGACGAAGTGAATGGACGGGTAGTCGAGCAGAATACGCGCCATCGTGCCGGGAAACACGAGCGTGCCGAAGGCGATGAAGGCCAGCCCGGCCAGGCCGCCGAGCACGAGCACCTGCGAGCGGTCCGGCATGTTCCAGAAGTTGGAGGCCACCGGAGCCTGCGCCGGAAGGGGAGGGGCGGGTGTCGCTTGTTCGGGTGTCATGGAAGGTGCCTGGAGGTTACGCTTCGCAGAAGGGGCAGGGCTTGCCGGCGGTGATCACGGCGCCGCAGATGCAGCGCACCAGCTTTTCGCTTTTGGCGAGGGGAACGGGCGCCGGGCGCGGGCCGGGCTGGGGGGAGGGAGGAACTCCCCCCACCCTTCGGGCCATGTCGGCAAGGTCGGAGACGGCCATGACGACATCGCCAAAGCGGACCTGGTCGCCGTCGGAGACGGTCTCCTGCGAGATGCGTACGGCTTGACCCGATCGAACTAGAAACGTGCCGTTGCTCGACTGGCAATCGGTGAGAAAGAGGCGGCCGCCTTCGAGCAGTTCGACCTGCGCGTGGCGGCGGCTCACCGAGGAGTCGGCAATGGGGATGTCAGCGCCGCGATCGCGGCCGATAATCAGCGATTTGGACGCCAT
>CAYUZM010000468.1:0-5223 GCA_964449665.1 uncultured Solibacteraceae bacterium | reverse complement strand
TGGGAAGATAGAGGATTGTCCCTCACCGAACTTGCAAAAGAGGCCGCCGGCCTGGAAGCGATTCAACTCACCGAGGCCCAGGCCTGCGATTTTGAACTGATTGCCACCTCTGCGCTTGCGCCCCAGCAGGGTTTCGCCGCCGCCGTCCCCTTGCTCAGCGCGCGCGCGTTTGCCATTGGTTCGCGCATTGCCTTGCGCGATGGATTCAACGAGCGCCTTGCCGTGCTGAATGTCACCGCTTGCGATCCGGCGGTAAACTCGTTCGCGCTCCAAGGCAGTATCGAGGTAATTCGCCGTCCTCGCTGGCGTGGGTTCGACTCTCTCCGGCTGACTCCGGCAGAGGTGCGGGAGCGCTATGGCCCATGCGTGGCCTGGGTGCCGCACGTATGGCCCACACATGAGGAGGCCATGCGTGCCCAAGCGCTGGCGCGCGAGTCGTCGCTGCCTGTGCTGTTGGTGGTGCCATCGCACTTGCCCCCGCAGGTGAGCCTGTCTGCACGCGTGCGGGCAGCCCAAAAGGCGGCTGAGGCAATGGGCGCTCACGTCGTGATTGCGCCGGTCGCCGCTGAGGAGCGGTTGCCGGACGTACTGCGGAACTACGGTGCCGTACATCTCGTCGAACCGGGAGGCACGCAACGATTGCCCGCAGTGGAGGCAATCCGTGCGGACGAGCAACCTCCCCGTTCGGCACAAGGATTCTGTCTCTGGTTCACGGGACTGCCTTCTTCCGGGAAATCGACCGTGGCGTCCGAGGTAGCGACGCTACTCGAAGAGCGCGGCCGGCGCTTCACATTCCTCGATGGCGACGTCGTGCGTACGCACCTGTCCAAGGGCCTGGGATTCAGCCGGGATGACCGCGATACCAATATCTTGCGCATCGGATGGGTGGCCTCCGAGATAGTCCGCCACCATGGAGTGGCCATCTGTGCGGCGGTCAGTCCTTATGAAGCCACGCGCGAACGCGTCCGGGCCATGATGGGCGAAGGCCAGTTCATCCTGATCCACATTTCCACTCCAGCCGAAATTTGCGAAACGCGGGATGTCAAAGGCTTCTACGCCCAGGCGCGCGCCGGTGCGATTACGGGATTCACCGGCGTTGACGATCCCTATGAGATTCCAGAACGCGCCAATTTACGGCTGGAAACCGCGGAAGCGAGCCCGCGGGACAACGCAAAGGCCGTGATGGAATATCTCGTGCAGGAGGGATTTCTGTAGCTTCGTTGCGGGCAGGCGCCGTTCAAGGCCCTATCGTTGACATGCCCGTTCGCGCATGCTAATTGTGGGCACACTAATGGCGGAACCCGAGAAACCCGCGACTCCAATTCTGAGCGGTTCCGTGCCAGGCGAGGTTCCACCGGCCGATGCGCCTCAGGAAGGAGCACCGCAGCGCACGGCGCCACCGGAAGCGGCACCTCAGGCTGCACCGATACCACCTCCCGAGTCCGCCGCGCCTCAGGCCTCGACGCCGCCAGCAGCGCCGCCCAAAGCCGCAGCCCCCAAACCTGCCGCGCCCCCCGCTCCCAAGCCCCCAGCCGTGATGGCTGCCGAGCCCTGGGAAGACGAATTGACGCGCGGATTGGCCCAGCGATTTGGGAACCGCATTGAGCGATTTGCCACTTATTTGGGGCAAAAGTTTCTCGTGGCAGAGGCCGGCGCAGTGCCGGAATTGCTCGAATGCCTTCTCGACGAATGGGAGTTCGATGCGCTTGTAGATCTCACCGCGGTCGATTATCCCGCGCGCACGTCCCGGTTCGAGCTTGTCTACATCTTATATAGCTACTCGCGCAACGAACGGCTGCGGGTGAAGTGTTCAGTCGGCCTGGGCGAGCGGGCGCCGTCGTTGTGCGCCGTGCATCCGGCGGCGAACTGGATGGAACGCGAAGTCTACGATATGTTCGGCATCGAATTTGCGAATCATCCGGATTTGCGGCGCCTGTTGATGCCCGAGGATTGGCAAGGATTCCCACTGCGCCGCGACGAAAATATCTTGGCAATGGACAATCGCTGGGTGAAGGAAAATCTGGGAATCGAGAGTGGACAATAGCCCATGGCGCAGACTTTCCTCGACTCAAACGAGCTGGTCCTCAATATGGGGCCGCAACATCCCTCGACGCACGGGGTGTTGCGGGTGATTCTCAAGCTCGACGGTGAGAAAGTGACCGGTACCGAGTGCGTAATCGGCTATCTCCACCGTGGCGTGGAGAAGATCGCCGAGAACCGCACCTACCAGATGTTCGCGCCCTACGTTGATCGCATGGACTACGTGGCCTCCGTCTCCAACGGCCTTGGCTACGTGCTTGCCGTGGAGCGGTTGATCAACGTGGAAGCGCCCCCGCGCGCGCAGGCGGCGCGAGTCATTCTCACCGAGCTGAACCGGATTGCAAGCCACCTGCTTTGGCTGGGCACGCACGCGCTCGACGTGGGTGCCATCACGCCGCTCTTTTATACCCTGCGCGAACGCGAAGAGATCCTCAAGATCTTCGAGAACTACTGCGGTGCGCGGCTTACCACCCACGCCTTCCGCATCGGTGGGCTGCAATATGAGCTGTACGAGGGCTTCGAGGCGGAAGTGAGCGCCTTCTGCGACTGGTTCATGCCGAAGGTGGCCGAGTATGAGGAACTGCTCACGAACAATCGCATTTGGAGGGACCGCCTGATTGGAGTCGGCATTCTGAACGCCGCCGATTGCAAACGATACTCGGTAACCGGCCCCGTGCTGCGCGCCGCGGGCGTCAAATGGGACCTGCGAAAAGCCCAGCCCTACTGCGGATACGAGAAGTATGACTTCGAGATTCCCGTGGGCACCAACGCCGACACGTATGACCGTTACCTCGTGCGGATGGAAGAGATGCGGCAGAGCGTGCGTATTTTGCGCCAGGCCGTGGCGGCAATCCCCGAAGGTCCCATCATGGCCAAGGTTTCCAAGGTGCTGAAGCCCCCCGTGGGCGAAGCGTATGTATCGATTGAAGCGCCGAAGGGCGAACTGGGTTACTTTGTTGTCAGCGACGGATCGCTGAATCCGTACCGAGTTCGGGTGCGTCCGCCCTCGCTCATCAACCTGCAGGCACTCGATCAGATGGTGAAAGGGGCGCTGGTGGCCGACGTGGTGGCCATCATTGGCACGCTCGACATTGTACTTGGGGAGATCGACCGATGATTCGTCTGCTCAAGAAAATTCTGTTCGCCGACCTGCTGCAAGGGCTTTGGGTGACCTTCCGCAATCAACACCCGAAGAATATTTATACCGAGCAGTACCCGATCGAGCGGCCCAAGGTTGCTGAACGCTACCGGGGCGCGCCGCGGTTAAACATCAATCCCGACAACGGCGAGACTCTGTGCATCTCCTGCGATCTATGCGCCAAGGCGTGCCCGGAGAATCTGATTGTGGTCACCAGCGTGCGTAATGAGCAGACGAAGAGAAAGGATCTGACCACGTTTACCTACGACACCTCGCGCTGCATGTTTTGTGGACTGTGCGAAGACGCCTGTCCGGTCGACGCGCTTGAGTTGACGCAGGATTTCGAACTCGCCAGCTATACGCGCGAGGGACTGATTTGGGATCGCCAAATGCTAGAGGAGGGTCCGAAGCCGACGCGGTACACGAGCTGACCCGCTGCCATGCTGGACACCTTCTTCTTCTACACCTTCGCCCTTCTGACCCTGGGCGGCGCCATCGCCACCGTCACGCGGCGCAGCGCCGTGCACAGCGCGCTCTCACTCGTGGTTTCCCTGCTCGGTGTGGCCGGGCTCTATCTGTTGCAAAAGGCCGAATTCCTCTTTGCCGTTCAGATCGTGCTCTACATCGGCGGCATCATGGTGCTGTTCCTGTTCGTGATCATGCTGGTGAACCTGGACGCCGCCGCGCGTGAGAGGCAGTTCAATCGCCAGTGGCCAATGGGGCTTGCCGTGTGCGTCCTGGTGGGCGCGCAGATGGCGTGGATGCTGAACAAGGGACGCGCGCTCGGTTTGCCCGAACCGCCGCAACCGGCGGCGTCCGCGGCGGGTGGCAACGTGGAACAACTTGCCGACCTGTTATTCCGCGAATACCTGCTCCCTTTTGAAGTCGCCAGCTTACTTCTGCTGGTGGCAATTGTCGGTTCGGTGATGATGGCGAGAAAGAATCCCTGAGGTTGCCATGTTGCACCCTGTCACGGCGAATCACTACCTGGCGCTGAGCGCGGCGCTGTTGCTCATCGGCACCGTGGGCGTGTTGACGCGCCGCAACATCGTCATCGTGCTGATGTCGATCGAGCTGATCTTAAATGCCGTCAACATCAACCTGGTCACGATGTCCCACTACTGGAAGAACCTGCAGGGGCAGGTGTTTGCGGTATTCGTGATCACGGTCGCCGTGGCCGAGGCCGCCATCGGATTAGGCATTCTGATTGCTTTGTTCCGCAACAAGGAGACGGTGCAGGCCGACGAAATCGACCTGTTGAAGTGGTAGCCGGGATGAAACGATGAACTTGCTCAATCTCATCTGGCTCATTCCCATGTTCCCGCTCGCGGGCGCTTTGATCATGCTGTTGTTTGGGCGTAAGCTGTCGCGGCCGCCGGTGAGCGTGATCTGCGCCGGTTCCGTGCTGCTGTCGTTCCTGTTGTCGTTCGGGGCGGTGGTGCAACTGGCGGGGCTGGAAAAGCGCACGCACGAAGTAATCCTCTATACCTGGATCGCCGGAATGCCGTTCCACACCGCCGCCGGAACACTTTCGACCCTGAGCGCCGATTGGGGATTTCTGTTGGATCCGCTCAGCTCGGTGATGATCCTCATCATCACGGGCATCGGATTTCTGATTCACGTCTACGCCACCGGCTACATGGCGCATGAAGGCGGCTACTACCGCTTCTTCGGCTACCTCAACCTGTTCGTGTTCTTCATGCTGCTGCTCGTGCTGGCGAACAACTACGTGCTGCTGTTTGCCGGGTGGGAGGGCGTGGGCCTGTGCAGCTACCTGCTCATCGGTTTTTACTTTCACAAGAAATCGGCGGGCGATGCCGGCAAGAAGGCATTCGTGGTGAACCGCGTCGGCGACGCGGCGTTCCTGCTGGGAGTGTTTCTCCTGCTGAGCAACACCGGGTCGCTCCAGTTCACGCGCGTGACGGCCGCGCTCGAGAGCGGTGGATTCCACCCGGAGATCGCCGGTTTCGGCGCGCTGAGCATTGCCGCGCTGCCGCTGTTCATTGGGGCGACCGGCAAGTCCCCCCAAGTCCCGCTGTAAGTTT
>CAYUZM010000467.1:0-5227 GCA_964449665.1 uncultured Solibacteraceae bacterium | reverse complement strand
GAAAGCGTGTATACGGGAAACCGTATCGAGGGTTCGAATCCCTCTCTCTCCGCCACTTCCCGGCTGGCTTTCATCTCTGACTCAAAGCGCACCGTGCTCCCACTTTGAGGAGCGGGTAAACCGCCTGCCACTTGCGTCTTAGCACGGCCTTGACGTCGCGCCGTAGCCTCGAATTGCGAGGGGCCGTATATCGCGCGCGTGCAAGAGGGCCAATGGACCTGGGCGCGCGAACGCCGGATCAATCGCGCCGCCGCGCGCGGGTACGATTCCAACAACGCATACGCCGCTGCGGACGCAATGCGAAAAGAACGCTGCAAAAACAAGTAGTGTGCTTGCGTCGCGACGTTCCATTTAATATATTATGTACACTTCTGGGCGTCAGCCTCATCGCCCCTGTAGTGCAACCTTCCCGTCAAGGAGAGATGTCGATGCGTCATTTCGTCTACCTCGCGCTTGTTCTGACGCTCTGTTCCTCTGTCGCCTCGCCGCAGACAACCGGACTCGGCCGCATGAGCGGCACCATCACGGATTCCTCGGGCCTGCCCATCGGCGACGTGAACATCGCCGTCACCAATACCGGCACGGGCGAAGTGCGGCAGACCACGGCGAACAGCTCCGGCGTGTATGTGATCTCTCCCCTGCCGCTGGGGAACTATTCGCTGGAAGCCCGCAAGGAGGGCTTCAAGGCCGCCGTGCAGCGCAATCTGCGTATCGACGTGAACTCGGCGCTCACCATCGACCTGATGCTGGAGGTCGGGAGCGTCTCCGAATCGGTGACCGTACAGGACCGGCCTGTCTCCATCGAAACCGAGAACGCCTCCATCGGCAACTCGCGCTACGAAGTGCAGTTGAAGAACCTGCCGGTGATTGTGCGCGAGATCCAGACGCTGGTCGGTCAAACGGCGGGCGTTCCGGCGGGCTCGACCGACGTCGTTGGCGGCACCTTCAACCAAGGCGGACGCAGTGCCATGCAGGTTAGCGCCGATGGCGCGGGCGTGGCGCCGTTTCAGACCACCGGATGGCCCGCGATCGACGGCATCGACCGCCGCGCCGATCTGAACATCCCCTCCATCGACGCCATCGCCGAGGTGCGTTTCACCTCCAGCGGCGGCAACGCCGAGTATCATCAACCGACGCAAGTCATCGTGGCATCGAAGGCGGGAACCAACGAGTTTCACGGAGGCGCGTTCGAGTTCTACCGTTCCGGCGGCATGGGCGCGCGGCGCTGGGAAGCCCCGCAGCGGACCTCGTTCGTGAGGCATCAGTTCGGCGGAACGTTCGGCGGGCCGATTCGCAAGGACAAGACCTTCTTCTTCGCCTCGGCCGATATGTTCCGCCACACGGCCGGGCTGATTCAGAACGTGCGCTATCCCACCGCCGCCGAGCGCACGGGCGACATGCGCAGCTATCTGCTCCGCACCGATGGACAAGGTCGGCCCGCGCCGGTGACGCCACTGGATCCGTTGAATGGGAATCAGCCGTTCGCGGGCAACCTCATTCCCACGTCGCGATTGAACCCCGTTTCCCTGGAGTTGCTGAAGTCCATCCCCGACGCGCCGCAGCCCGGACGCATTGCCGATTTCAATGCCGCGTACTTCAAGCCGCAGATCGACAACTCCGAGAAGTACGACGTGAGAATCGACCACAACTTCACACAGAACGACAAGATCTTCGCGAAGACGACCATCGCGCATCTCGACCAGGCGTCGCGATATGAGGGCCAGGTGCCCGGCGCAATGGGCGCGAGCAAGAAGAACCAGTGGAACGAAGTGGTCTCGGCGAACTATACGCGCATCATGAGCCCCACCATGATCGCCGTGTTGCAGTTCACCTATCGCAACATGCCGTTCAAGAACATTCCGTCTCTCGGCGACACGAAATTTCCGGTGGCCATTCGCGACCTCGATCCCGAGCCGCCATTCGCCGGGCCACCCGCCATCGCCGTGGGCGGTAACGCCGTGGGCATCGGAACGCTCTTTGACCGCCTGCTGTTCAACTACAGCGCCGACTACAACTACACCATCGACCCGACGCTCACCAAGACCGTCGGCAACCACACCGTGAAAGCGGGCTTCACTTACCTGTGGGGCGTGAAGACCACCGAACTCGCCTCACCGCCCTATGGCCGCTTCACGACGGCGTCGGACTTCAACAACGCGCGCTCCACAACCTCGGCCACCGGCGACGCCTTCGCCGATTTCCTCCTCGGCTACCCCACCAACACCGACGTCACCATCGGCGAACGCGGCGGCTATCACGACAAAAAGAATTGGAGCTTCTTCCTGCAGGACGACTGGAAAGTGACCCAGCGCCTGACGCTCAACTTCGGACTGCGCTACGACAACTTCGGCTTCTTCCGCGAATACAATAAACGCGCCGCGGTGGGCGACTTCGCCACGGGCAAGATCATCATTCCCGACGGCAGCTCCGGCCTTATCCACCCCGCCTTCCAACAGTTCTCCAGCCGCTACATCGAAGCCTCGGCCGCGGGCGTGCCGAACACGTTCATCCGCCCGAACAAGTGGGACTTCGTGCCGCGTTTCGGCGCCGCCTACCGCCTGCGCTCCGACCTCGTTCTGCGCGGCGGCTTCGGCATCTACAACGTCGACTTCACCATCAACGAGTTCCGCAATTCGATCAACGTCGCGCCGTTCATCCGCCGCGCGCAACTGACACGGCCGCTGCTGCTCTCGCAAGGCGTCGACGTAAACAGCATCTATACCTTCACCAACCCGACAGCCAACAGTTCCGCCGCCGGAGCCGACACGCAGCTCACGACACTCGACGGCTTCTTCCCCGAGTACCCGATGCAGAAAACGTATTCGTGGAACCTGACGGTCGAAAAAGACTTCGGACGCAGGCTGGGGGCGCGCGTCACCTATGCGGGAAACATTGGCCGCAGCCTCTCGCGCACGGTGCGCGTCAATAGCTGCGCACCGAGTCCAACGGAGTGCCTGGCCCGCGCGGCGGGCGATCCGACGGGACGCAAGTGGACGAACTTTTCGATCAACATGGGCCAGCGCGCCGGAGATGGTACGTCCAACTACAATGGCTTCGAAGCCGAGCTGACCAAACGCTTCTCGGGAGGCCTCTTCATGAACGTCAACTACGCCTTTGCGCGCGTCTTCCGCCTCGATCCCACGGCGTCGGATCCGGTGGCCAACCCGGCATGGCACTACGACTACGGCCCGGTACCGGCGCAACCGCCGCATATCTTCCACTGGAACTACGTCTACGAATTGCCGCTGGGCAAAGGCAAATCGTTCGCCACCTCGGGACCGGCGGCGTGGGTTCTGGGCAACTGGGAGATTGCCGGTTTGGGCACATGGCAATCGGGCGGCGCGCTCACGATGACCGCGCCGAATGGACAATCGCCCACCGGCGCCAACACGAACCGCGCCGATCGCATCGGCGACGGCCGAATGGATCAATCCGGCCGCACACGCGGCGAGAAAGCCTTCCGCTGGTTTGACACCTCGGCCTTCCGCCAGCCGGACTTCCTGAATGCCGCGGCCACTCGCCCCACGCGGGCGTTCGGCAGTTCGGCGAGCGGAGTCCTCTTTGGACCGAGCTTCTTCAGCTATGACATGACGGTCCAGAAGGCGATTCCCATCACGGAGACGCTTCGGATGCGCCTGCGGATTGAGCTCTTCAACCCGTTCAACATCCCCATGCTGGGCAATCCCGACACGAGTGTGGTCAGCGCGAATTTCGGTAGAATCCTTACTTCGAACGCCGCCTACACGCCGCGCAACATTCAAATTGGAGCCAGGTTCGACTTCTGATGCGACTACTCACACTGTGTTTGCTTGCGGCGAGCGGATTCGCCGCCGATCTCTTCCGCGACGACTTCTCGCGCTTTCCGCCCGGACTGCTCTCGCAGCCCATGGGCCAGTTGAACGGGGCCATTCAGGAGTACCACTACATTGAACATCGCGGCGTGCGCACGCACCCCTGGCGCAACCCGATCGTGCACCTCGATTCGTGGGCAGTGAGCGACGAGGACGGCAAGCCGTATATCGAGCAGCATCTGGTGAACGCCGATACCGGCCGCACCACTCCGCTCTTCGTCACCGGCGATGAGGAGTGGGGCGACTACACCGTGGAGGCGAGCGTGAAGCCGCTTTCGGTGGGCGATCTCGCCGGGCTCGCCTTCCGCTATCACACCTCGCGCCACTACTACGCCTTCGCGCTACGCGGCGGGAAGGAAGCCGTGCTGCTGGTGCGCCAGCCGATTGAGAAGGTCTTCCGGCAGGCCGAATGGCGCCAGGTGGCGAGCGCGCCCTTTGCATACGACACCAAGCGCTACTACCGGCTGAGCGTAGAAAACAGCGGCACGTCCATCAAGGCGTCCATCGATGGGCGCCAGGTGATGGCCGCGACCGACGGCGAGATTCTCAAGGGACAAGTGGGCGTGATGGCCAACATCCCGGCGCGCTTTCAAGCATTCGCCGTGACAGCCTCCGGCAGAACCGCCGCGGAGATTGCCGCGCGCATCGAGACCCGCGACGCGGAACTTGCCAAGCTGCGCGCGGGCAATCCCAAGCCTCAGTTGTGGCGCACGTTTGCCACGCCAGGATTCGGCGCGGGCCGCAACGCGCGATTCGGCGATCTCGATGGCGACGGCGAGATCGACATGCTGATCGCGCAGAACATTCCGCGCGTGCGCGGCGATGCCTTCGACCACATCTCCTGTCTCACGGCCATTCGTCTGGATGGCAAGGTGCTTTGGCAGCTAGGCCGTCCCGATGAGCGCAACGGCCTGCTCACCAACGACACGCCGTTCCAGATTCACGACCTCGATGGCGATGGCAAGAACGAAGTCGTGCTGGTGCGCGATTTCCAGCTCACGGTTCTCGAAGGAGCGACCGGGAAGATTCGCCAGCGGGCCTGGATGCCCGGCGCGCCCACGGCGAACAAGGAGCGTCCGTACGAGATCAATAACGGCGACTCCATCGCGTTTTTCAATCTCGCCGGCGGCAAATCCGCGCAGGACATTTTGATCAAGGACCGTTACCGTACCTTCTGGGTCTTCGACAAAGACCTTCAGATGAAGTGGTCGGGTGAGGGCCAGACGGGCCACTATCCTTTCGGCATCGACACCGATCGCGATGGCAAGCAGGAGTTCGTCATCGGGTATTCGCTGTGGCGGAACGGGAAGGCCACGTGGAGCCACGACACGGCGCTTAACGACCATCCCGACGGCATTTCAGCGGGCAGCTTCGGG
>CAYUZM010000466.1:0-5237 GCA_964449665.1 uncultured Solibacteraceae bacterium | reverse complement strand
CCGGTTGACTACTTCCAAACCTTCCACTTCGGTGTCGGCCGAGGCTTGCGGGGCGAGAACGCCGATCACCTGGAGCCAGGTGTCGTTCACTTTCACGTACTTGCCGACAGCGTTGTCGTAGCCGAGGAGGTTCACCTTGGCCGATTCGCCGAGCACGCAGACGGGGATGGAGTCGCGGTTTTCCTGTTCGTTGAAAAAGCGGCCTTCGACGATCTTCAGGCTCTGGATCTCCAGGTAGCTTGGCTCGACGCCAATGAGCTGCGGCGCTTCGTTGGCGGTCTTTGGCAGAACTTTCTGCGGCTTGAAGCGCTTGCGGGGCGTGATGGCCTGGATGCCGCCGACGTTTTCGGCGATGGCGCGGAAGTCGCGGAAGGTGAGGCCGGGCGAGATGAGGCGGCGCGCCTGGAGTTCGTTGCGGTCGACGGCCTCTTTGGCTTCGAGCAGGATGTTGTTCACGCCGAGGAGGTCAATGGAGGAGAGGATGTCTTTCTGCGCGCCGGCGGTGATGGAGAGCATGGCCACCACGGCCCCGACGCCGAAGATCATGCCGAGCATGGTGAGCAAGCTGCGCAGCTTGTGGACGAGGAGGCTCGAGAGCCCCATATACAGTTCAGGACCGATTCCAGAGAATACCGACATGCCCGCTTATCCCTTCTTTCCGCCAGGCATGGTTCCCATGGCCCCGCCGTCGCCCTTGCCGTCTTTCTTCTTGTCTCCGGGTTTGGCTTCCGGATCGGCCATGGCGATCTCTTCGCCGGGCTTCACGCCCGAATCAATGACGAACACGTTCTCGCTGCGCTTCTTGATTTTGACTTCGCGCGCGACGAATTTGCCGTTCTCTTTCACGTAGACCACCATCTTGTTGTCTTTCTGGAAAATGGCCTGCGCGGGAACGTTGATGGCGTTGGGAATTTTTTCGACGATGATCTCCACGTCGGCGAGGAGGCCGGGGCGGAGAAGGACGTCCAACTGATTGTCTTCTTCGGGGGGAGGAGGAAGCTTGGCGTTGTCGAGGTCGGCCTGTTTGAAGCCCTGGCCGCCGCCCATGCCCATCATCGGCATGCCGCCGGGACCACCGGCGCCGCCGCGGCGTCCGCCGCCTTGGCCGCCCGCGCCACCGGCTTGGGCCGCCTGTTCGCCGCCTTTTTGCTCACCGCCCTTTTGTTCGCCGCGGTTGCCGCCGCGGCCGCCGCCGAAACCGGCGGGCAACGTGATGCCGGCCTTCTTCACTTCTTCCTGCACCTTGGCCATGGTGGTGGTGCGCTCTTCGGGCGTGAGGTCCTGCATGCTCTTGCCGTCGAGAACCTTTTGCATGATCTCGCGCACCTTGATGCGCTGTTCGGAGGTGAGGCTTGCCAGCGGGTTGTTCGCCCCGCCGCCCGCGCCACCGGGACCGCCAGGACCACCGGCGCGGAACTGGACCATTCCCTGCGGAGGGCCGCCCGCCGCACCGCCGCCACCTTGCCCGCCTGGGCCGCCGGCGATCATCATATTGCCGCCGCCACCGCCGCCGGGCGCGCCGCCAGCCATCATCATGCCGCCGCCCATGCTGGCCAGCAGGCTTTGCGGAGGTCCGGCGGGAGCCTTTTTCCGGTTCGCTTCGGCCTGCGCCATGATGCGCGCGATCTGATCTTTGTTCGCGCCCAGGGCGGAAAGCAGTTGCGGCATGTCGACCGAGAACAGCACGTCGAATTTCTTGGCCGGGTCGCTCGAGAAGATGTTCGCCGTGGCGGTGCCCGACATGGACTTGATGCGGCCGGAGAGTTTCTTGTCGGCCAGCGCGTCCATGGTCATAAGAACGTCTTGCCCCTCGCGGAGGTTAGCGCGGTCAAGCTCGCCAATGCGGGCAATTACTTCCAGCTCGGAGAGGTCGAGGATATCGGCCACGGGCATGCCGGCCTGTAGCTGGTCGCCTTCGCGAATATCGGGCAGCTGCATACCGGGCATGAAGAAGGTGGGCCGCGTCTGGCGCACGGCAACCAGCCCGCTCATGGGTGCCAGCAGCTTCACCTGGTTCAGCCGCAGGCGTTCGCGGTTCAGTTCGAGCAGCGCCTTGTTCTTGCGTTCGCGCAGCACGGCGAGTTCGGCCTGCGCCTGTTCGCGGCGGCTCTTGATGTCGCTTTCAAGCTGCGTCAGACGGCGCTTGGCTTCTTCGAGGTTGAGCAGGTTCTTTTTGGCGTCGATCTGCGAGATCAGTTCGTTGCGCTTCACTTCGAGTTCGGCGCGGCGCACGGAGTAGCGCGTGCGGAGCAGTTCCACCTGGTCTTGGTTGTTGCGGATGGCCAGATCGGCCTGCGACTTCTTCAACTGTTCGTCGACCTGGTCGATTTCCAACTGCTTTTCTTCGAGGCGCGACTGCAGCTCGGAATCGTCGAACTCGGCGATGAGGTCCTTTTCCTTCGCCAGCGCGCCGAGGGCGGCGAGCCGCGTGACCTGAATGGTGCCGAACAGGTTGGGAGCGGTGAGCGTGGCCGAACGGACGGCGCGCAGTTCGCCGCGCGCGTAGGTGCGCACGATGACGTCGCCCTGGCGGACCTTGGCGGTCGGCAGCGAAGCGGCCTTTTGTTGAGGGATCTGCTTCATGACCGTGTAGCCGCCCCAGGCGGCAATGGCGATGAGACCCACGATCAGGAGCCGGATAGCAATTTTCTTCATGGCAATATTCCTTGAGCCCGGCGGCGCGGCGTTAGAGCTTCTTGGCCCGCTTCACGGCCTCGGCCGGATTTTCGAGCGTCACCTGCTCGCCTTCCTTCAGGCCGCTGAGCACGACGATATCGGTTTCGTTGCGCCTGCCGACTTCAATCGGGCGAATGACGAAGCTGGAGCCGCGTTGAATGTAGACGGCGGGTTTTCCGTTGTGGGCAAAGCTGGACCGGGCGGGGATGAGCAGCACGTTGGGCTGGCTTTCGATGACCACTTCGGCGCTGCCGCTCATGCCGGGCCGCATGCGCGGATCCACCGAGGTCAGAGTGGCGCGCGCGGGGAATGTCTTTTCGGTGAGGCCCATGCCGCGCCACGTAATGGCGGCGATGGGGCTGATCCAATCCAGTTCGGCGGTGAACTCTTTTTCCGGCAGCGCGTCGACGCGGATGCGGACCTTTTGGCCGAGTTTGAGTTTGCCGCGGTCCACTTCGTCGAGCTTCAACTCGATGCGCATGGCGCTCAAGTCGGGAATCTCGGCGATGGCGGCGCCGGTCCAGGCGCGGTCGCCTTCGCGGAACGGCGGCGGCGTGGAGCCGAAAGAACCCGAAGCGCGGAAGTTCGGCATGATGTTCACGATGCCGTCGATAGGCGCGCGGATGATCATCTTCGACAGGTAGCCTTTGGCGCGCTCCAGATCGCGGAGCGTTTTGTCTTTTTTCTGGCCGAGGCGTTCCAGGTCGGCGCCCTGGGCGATTTTGTGCGAGCCGATGGTGGTGTTCACCTGGCTCAACTCGCCCTTGCTGATGCCCACGTCGATGCGGTTCTTGGCGCCTTCGATTTCGCTGACGACCTCGGCTTTGCTCGCTTCCAGTTCGGTGCGCTGCACGTTGTATTCCGACGTCATCAGGTTCATGCCGTCCATCTCGTTCACGATGCGGTGCGAGGCGACGAGTTGGACGATTTCGCTGTCCACCGTGCGGACGTTGGTGCTGCGGTCGAGGTAATACTGCTCCTGCGAGGCGGCGTCGAACTCGACGATGACATCGCCCTTCTTCACCGGCTTGCCCGATTCGGCGAGCTTTACAATCTTCTGTTCGGGAACCTGCGGCGCGGAGATGAGCACCGAGTTGACGCTCTTTACTTCGCCGCGCGTCTTCACGCTGATGACGAACTCGCCCATGCGCACTTTAGCCACCGGCACTTCCACCGTGGTCTTGCCCGTGTAGCGGTAGGCGGCAAACGCCCCGCCCGCGCAGACGAGGGCGATCACCACCCAGGAGGCGATTTTCTTGCCTTTGCCTTCGGCCGCTTGGCCGAGCCGTTGTTTCGGTTTGACGTCTTTGGAACTCATGGTTATTCCTTATGGGGTTGATCGTGCGGCAGGCCGGATCAGGTGAAGTTCATCTTGGGCGGCGTCTCGAGGGCGACGGTTTCGCCCGCCTGAACGCCGGAGCGAATGCCGATTGTGGTGGCGTTGCTGAGACCGACCACCACTTTGCGGCGGTCCCAGATCACGCCGTTGCGGACCCAGACGAAGGTTTCCGGCGGCTGGCCCGCGCCCGCGGCGGCGTACTGCACGGCTTCGCGCGGAACCATGGTGGTGCTCTCTTCCGAATCGACGACCACGTCGACGCTCGCCGAAAGATCGGGAATGACGCGCGGGTCAGTCTTTTCGAGCTTCAGAACGACGGCCATCTCCTTGATCCAGTCGGGCCGGTAGCGGCTCGACTTGGCGACGGTGCCGATGGCGTAGACTTTGGCCGGCAACACCAGGTCAGGAAAGGCGTCGAAGCGGACGGTCGCCTTCATGCCGATGCGCATGCGCTCGACATCCACCTGGTTGATATTGGCGTTGACCACCATCGAACTCGTGTCGACGATCTGCATGAACGCCATGCCGGGGAACAACTGGTCACCGATCTTGATCGCGTCGAACTCGGAGCCGCGGAACGTGTTCTGCATGACGACCATGCCATTGATAGGCGACTTGAGGATCATGCGGTCGGCGTTGGCTTCGGCGCGGCGCAGCTCGATGCGCGACTGCTGCAGTTGGATTTCGGCGGTCTTGGTCTCGGCACGGAGGCTGTCCTCCATGAATTTGACCTCTTTGAGCAACTGGTCGTAGCGGGCTTGCGCTTCTTCCAGGGCCAGTTTGGCGCGTTCGGTTTCAATGGCGCCCATCACCGGCGCGGTGCGCATGGTGAGCTTGGCTTTATCGAGATCCCCCTTGGCGGTTTCGATGGTCTGGTCGTGGGCCTTCTTCGCCACGGCGAGTTCGGACTGGAGTTTCTTGAAGCTGGCTTCGGTTTGAATCAAGCTGGCGCGGTAGTCGTCCAGGCGCGTGAGCATGTACTGGCGGTCGAATTCGGCGACCGGGTCGCCTTTCTTCACCAGCGCGCCGGGCTTGGCCGCATCCTGCAGCACGAGGCTGAATTCGCTGCCGCCGCCACCACCACCGCCGCGCGTGCTGCCGCCACCACCGCCACCACCGCCGCCGCCACTGGCCGCACCGATGCCGCCGGGCCCATTGCCACCGCCGCTGAGCGAATTCGAAGTGGAGCCGAGTCCATCGGCGCCCATCGACGAGCTGCCGC
>CAYUZM010000465.1:0-5250 GCA_964449665.1 uncultured Solibacteraceae bacterium | reverse complement strand
CAGCGTGTAAGGCCTCGCCATACCCCCACCCCTCCATCGATTTCGTCGGCGCATTCCGCAAAGTCACCGGAACCGGCTCGGCCGCCGAATTCCTCACCGCCTCCCGCGCCGCGCTCATTGCCGTATACGCCGCATCCGACTTCGGTGCCACCGCCAAATAGATCGTCAACTGCGCCAGCGCCAGGTCCCCCTCCGCCTCGCCGAGAAAGTGGAAGCACTCCTTCGCCGCCATCGCCTGCTCCAACGCCCTCGGGTCCGCCAGCCCGATATCCTCAATCGCCATCCGGATCAGCCGCCGCGCAATGTACAGCCGGTCCTCCCCCGCCTCCAACATCCGCGCCAGCCAGTAAAGCGCCGCGTCCGGGTCCGAACTCCGCACGGACTTGTGCAACGCTGAAATGATGTTGTAGTGCTCCTCGCCCGACTTGTCATAAAGCAGCACCTTCCGCTGCAGCGCGTCTTCCACCGTCTGCCGCGTCACCACCCCCGACGGCGCCCCTGCCGCGACAATCTCCAAAAGGTTCAACGCGCTCCGCGCATCGCCATTCGAATGCGCGGCCATCAGTTCCAGCAGCTCATCGGGAATCGTCAACCCCAACTCGCCTAACCCATGCTCGGCATCGTCCAGCGCCCGCCGCAGCAGCACCACCGTCTCCTCCACGCTCAAGGCCCGCAGCGCATACACCCGCGTCCGCGACAACAGCGCCGAGATGATCTCGAAGCTCGGATTCTCTGTCGTCGCCCCAATCAGAATCACGTCGCCGCGCTCCACAAACGGCAAAAACGCATCCTGTTGCGCCTTGTTGAACCGGTGAATCTCATCCACAAAGATCAGCGTCCGCCGCCCCAGATGCCGCGCCCGCACCGCCTCGTCCATCACCGCCCGCACTTCTTTGATCCCGCTCATCACCGCCGAAAACGGCACGAAATCCGCGCTCGATTGCCGCGCCAGAATCCGCGCCAACGTCGTCTTCCCCACCCCCGGCGGACCCCACAAAATCAGCGAAGTCAGCTCCCCCCGCTCCAACTGCCGCCGCAAAGGCTTCCCCTCGCCCAGAATATGTTCCTGGCCGATATACTCCGCCAGCGTCTCCGGCCGCATCCGCTCCGCCAGCGGCCGCCCGCGCAGTGACGAGTCATCCCCGCCCATCGAGCCCGCCAAACCACCCGTGCCCGCGCCACCCGACGTGCCCGACCCGCCCAACGCGCCCTCTCCGCTAGACGCACCTGCCCCCCCGGACGAGCCCGCCCCAGGCCTCTCCGCGCTCCCCGGTGGTGTCAAATCAAACAGACTCACGAATCCGGTTCCCCGCCGCCAGCATCCGTTGCCGCGCCGCTTCGTACAGAATGACACTCGCCGCCACCGCCGCGTTGAGCGACTCTACCCCCACCGTCGGAATCCGCACGTCCATCGCGCACCCCCGCATCTTCGCGCTCACCCCATGCGCCTCGCTCCCCACCAGCAGCGCCGCCTTCCGCGTCAGGTCTGCCTCGTGCAAAATCTTCTCACCCTTCGGCGCCGCCGCATATACATCCACCCGCCTCTGCTGCAGCGCCGCCCGCGCCACGTCCCCATCAATCGCCGGCAAAAACGGCAGCCGGAACAACGACCCCGCCGACGCCCGCAGCGTCTTCGCGTTAAACGGGCTCACCGACCCCTTCAGAAACATCACCCCCGTCGCCCCAAACGCCTCCGCCGCCCGGATAATCGTCCCCGCGTTCCCGGGGTCCTGCACCCCATCCAACACCACCACCAGTGACCGCCCGCGAAACAACTGGTCCACCGTCCACGCCGGCGGCTCCACCAGCGCCAGCACCCCCTGCGCCGATTCGGTCGTCACCACCGCCTGAAACAGTTCGTCCGGAACCACCTGCACCGGCGTCTCGTGCAGCCCCTTCACATGCGCCGCCACCGCCGCGCTCACACTCTCCGCCGCCAGAATCGTCCGCACCGGCCGCCCCGAACGGATCGCCTCTTCCAGCAGGTGAAACGTCTCGGCCACGCAACACCCATCGCTGGTCAGCTCGCCGCGCGTGAGCGCGCGTCTCACTTCGCGCAGAAGTGGATTCTTGTTGCTCGTAATCAGGCGGGAACTGTGCGTGCCGGGCGTCGTATGCTGAATCATAACGCAGAAGGGTAACCCGCTTGCGAATCTCGCGAATCCAGCCTGTTCTTGTCCTCTCCGGCGCGGCGCTCCTCGTCGTGCTCACCGCTGGCTTTGTCCGCACCACCTTCGCCATCGCCCGCCAGTCCAGCGTCGATGAAGCCCGTCCCGCCGACGTCATCGTCATCATGGGCGCCGCCGAATACAGCGGCCGCCCCTCGCCCGTCCTCCGCGCCCGCCTCGAACACGGCTTCGAACTCTGGCAGCGCAAACTCGCCCCCCGCATCCTCACTACCGGTGGCGCCGGCGGCGATCCCGTCTTCACCGAAGGCGAAGTCGGCCGGTCTTACCTCACGCAGCGCGGCGTCCCCCCCGAAGCCGTCATCGTCGAACCCGAAGGCGAATCCACTGCCCACTCCGCACTCGCCGTCGGCGAACTCCTCCGCCGCATGGACCTCCACTCCTGCATCGTCGTCAGCGACGGCTATCACATCTACCGCGCCAAACGCCTGCTCGAAAGCCGCGGCCTCAAGGTCTACGGCTCCCCCCGTCCCGAACTCGTGCAAGACGATTGGCGCCGCTGGCGCCTCTACGCCCGCCAGGCCGCCGGCTATATTCTCTGGTCCGTCGGCGTCGTCATTTGAGGAGGATTTCATGTTCGACAAACTGATGAAGTGGTTCAGCTCCGACCGCAGCGAAGAACCCCGCGCCATCGCCGTGGAAGTCTCCTCCTCGCGCCTGGACGAACTGCGCGCCTCCGTCGTCGAGCGCTTCAAGGTCTTCGTCGACGAGCGCACCATGCGCGAAGTCGTTCGCCTCCTCCAAAAGCGCCAGAAAATCGAGGCGATCAAACAACTTCGCCTCGCCACCCGCGGTCTTGGGCTCAAGGAAGCCAAAGATATCGCCGACCACATCGAAGAACTGCTCAACAAGGCGTAGACCGAAGGAAGCCATGAGCATCGGCACGCTCAAAGACGAGATCCTCAAGCTCTCCGAAGCCGAACAAGCCGCACTTCGCGCCTGGCTCATGCATCAGGATTGGGACGACTGGGATCGCGAAATGGCCGAAGACTTCACCCCGGCGGTCCGGGCGAGCGGCTCCTCGCCGAAGTCGACAACAAGATCGATGCCGGCGATTTTGCGCCTCTACGCGAATGGCGCAAAATGCAGGTCGATGGCGATTGAAGCTTCCCTCGTTCGCTGACGAAAAACTGGTCCGCGGCTAATCCACCCCTACAGCTTCAGCAACGACCGCAACCGCTTCGTCTGCACCCGGCTCACAGGAATCTCCGTCGCCTTCTTATCGTCCATCCGCGACTGGAAACTCGATTTGAACCACGGAATCACTTCCCGAATCCGGTTGATGTTCACCAAATAGCTCCGGTGCACCCGCCAAAAAATATCCGGATCGAGATTCGACTGCAACTCCTCAATCGTCCGGTAGTTCGATACCCCCTCGAACTGCGCCGTCACCACCGTGATCAACCCATCGTCGATTGTCGCGTACACAATGTCCTGCGCATCCACGATCAAATTCCGCCCCGCCGATTTCACCAGCACCTTCGTCCGCTGCAATGCCGGCTTCCCCGCGGGTTGCTCCGGCGCGGGCGCCGCCGCCTCCACCCGTTGCCGCTCCACGATAATCCGCTGCGCCCGTTCGATCGTCTGCTTCAACCGCTCCCGGTCAATCGGCTTCAGAATGTAGTCCAGCGCCTCGAACTGAAACGCCTCCACCGCATACTGGTCGTACGCCGTCGCCAGCACGAAGTACGGCACGTGTCCGCCCTGTTCGTTCAACCGCCGGATCACCCCAATCCCATCCAACCCCGGCATCTGCACGTCGAGAAAGACAAGGTCCGGTTCCAGGTCGAGAATCTTCTCCACCGCCTCGGGACCGTTTGCCGCCGTCCCGATAATCTCAATCTCGGGAAACTCTTTCAGCAGATACGCCAGCTCATCGGTGGCGAGCGGTTCATCATCGGCCAGCAGCGTGGAAATCGTAGCTACCGCGCGGGCTTGCATTCGGTGTTAGTATATCAACTTGGCTTTCAGCCAAGATCCCTTCAGAAGTCCCTCCAAGGAGTCCAAAAAGTTGCCCACAACGCCTGTAAGCATTGCTCCAGCCGAAGGTAAGCTCGGAATTCTCGTACCGGGAATCGGTGCTGTTACAACCACGTTTATGGCTGGTGTCGAACTGGTTAAAAGAGGCCTCGGCGAGCCCATCGGCTCGCTCACACAACTGGCCACCATCCGTCTCGGCAAGCGCACCGAAAACCGCACGCCGAAAATCAAGGACTTCGTTCCTCTCGCCAAATTGGACGATCTCGTCTTCGGCGGTTGGGACATCTATGAGGACTCCGCCTACCAGGCGGCCACCCATGCCCGCGTCCTCGAACAACCCCTCCTCGATCAGGTCAAAGGCCCCCTCTCGGCCATCAAACCGATGAAGGCCGTCTTCGACCAGGAATACGTCAAACGCATCAACGGACCCAACGTCAAAACCGGAGCCAACAAGCGCGACCTCGCCGAACAGCTGATCGCCGACATCGAAAAGTTCCGCAAAGACAACAACTGCGCCCGCCTTGTCATGATCTGGTGCGGCTCCACCGAAACGTTCCATCGCCCCACCGCCGTTCACCAAACCCTCGAAGCCTTCGAGAAAGGCCTCGAAGCGAACGATCCCGACATCGCCCCCAGCCAGATCTACGCCTACGCCGCCCTCAAAACCCGCACCCCCTTCGCCAACGGCGCGCCCAACCTCACCCACGACATCCCCGCCCTCCTCGATCTCGCCCGCGATAACAACGTCCCCATCTGCGGCAAAGACTTCAAAACCGGCCAGACCTTTATGAAGACCCTGCTCGCCCCCGGATTCAAGTCGCGCATGTTGGGCGTCAGCGGCTGGTTCTCCACCAACATCCTCGGCAACCTCGACGGCGAAGTCCTCGAAGATCCCGGCTCCTTCAAAACCAAGGAGGAAACCAAGCTCAGCGTCCTCGAACAGATCCTCCAGCCCGATCTCTACCCGCAGCTCTACAAAGACCTCTACCACTCCGTCAAAATCAACTACTATCCGCCCCGCGGCGACGCCAAGGAAGGCTGGGACAACATCGACATCTTCGGCTGGCTCGGCTACCCGATGCAG
>CAYUZM010000464.1:0-5256 GCA_964449665.1 uncultured Solibacteraceae bacterium | reverse complement strand
AATCGAGCTCAGCAGATACACCACCCGGCTCGGGTCCTTGTCCTGCACAATCAGTTGCGTGATCTCGGTGGGCAGTTGCACGTTGGACAACTCCACCAGCTTCCCTGCCGCTTCCAGCACGCTACGCTGCAGCGCCTCAATCTCCGGGCTCATCTCGTCCACCCACGGCGCGCGCTGCACGCGAGCGCTCATGTAGGGCTCCGTGCTTTCCAGCTTCAACAGCATTACGCGCTCCAGCCCCAACACCAACAGCTCGATAATCTCGCCGTTGTGCTGCGACTTGCGAATCACCGCGCGCGTGCCGTATGTATAGAGATCGTTCTGCCCCGGCTCCTCAACGGCCGAGTCCTTCTGTGAAAGCAGCACGACTTCCTTCGATTCAGTGGCCAGCGCCGCCTCCACGGCCGCGCGCGAACGCGTCCGCCCCACCGACAGCGGCATCAGCAGATGAGGAAACAGCGCCGTGTTCTTCATGGGAATCACGGGCAAGGTCAAAATTGATTCTTGTTTGCTCATTTTTTCCTTCAGTCGATTGGTTAGATGCGCCCGGCGGGGACTTCGCTTCGTTTCGATTCGAAGATCAGTCCCCCCGCCGCCGCATCGGCAACAACCGTGTCTCCGTCCCGCACATCGCCGGCCAGTATCTTGCGCGCCAGCGCCGTCTCCACTTCGCGTTGAATCGCCCGCTTCAACGGACGCGCGCCATAGCCCGGCTCATAGCCCGTTTCCACAAGATGCGCCACCGCCGCATCGGTCAGCTCAAGCTGAATCTGCCGCTCGGCCAACCGCTGCCGCAGCCCGTTCAATTGAATGCCGACAATCTGCTTCAGGTGCGTCTGGTCCAGCGCGTGGAACACAATCATCTCGTCCACGCGGTTCAGGAACTCCGGCCGGAAATGCTTGCGCATTTCGTCGATGACCATAACGCGCATGCGGTCGAACTCCGGCGTGTCCGTCATGCCGCGATACTCCAGCACCCTGTGGCTGCCGATGTTGGATGTCATGATGATCAGCGTGTTCTTGAAATCCACCACGCGCCCCTGCCCATCGGTGAGCCGTCCGTCGTCGAGAATTTGCAGCATGACGTTGAATACGTCCGGATGCGCCTTCTCGATCTCGTCGAAGAGAATCACCGAAAACGGCCGCCGCCGCACGGCTTCAGTCAACTGCCCGCCCTCGTCGTAGCCGACGTATCCGGGAGGCGCGCCGATCAGCCGCGCCACGTTGTGCTTCTCCTGGTACTCGCTCAAGTCGATGCGGATCATCGCCCGCTCATCGTCGAACAGCGAACTGGCCAGCGCCCGCGCCAGCTCCGTCTTGCCCACGCCCGTCGGGCCCAGGAAGATAAAGCTGCCAATCGGCCGCTGCGGATCCTTCAATCCGGCGCGCGCCCGCAATACGGCTTCGGCAACCGAGGTGACCGCTTGGTCCTGCCCCACCACGCGCTGATGCAGTTGGTCTTCCAGGTGCAAAAGCTTCTGCAATTCGCCTTCGAGCAGCTTCGAAACCGGCACGCCGGTCCACCGGCTGACCACCTCGGCGATGTCTTCCTCGTCCACCTCTTCTTTAATTAGCCGCGGACCCGAAGCCCCGCTGATCTTGCTTTCGGACTCCTTCAAGTCGCGCTCGAGCGTCGTCAGCGTGCCGTACTTGAGTTCGGCCGCTTTGTTCAAATCGTAGGCGCGCTCGGCTTTCTCAATGTCCACGCGCGTCTGCTCAATCTGCTCGCGCAGCGTGCGCAGATGCCCGATCGCCTGCTTCTCGTTCTGCCACCGGGCTTGCAGTGCCTGCGTGGTCGACTTCAACTCGGCCAGCTCGCGTTCCAATTTGGCTAACCGCTCGCGCGAGGCCGTGTCCGATTCTTTCTTCAAGGCCTCCCGTTCGATCTCCAACTGCATCGAACGCCGCATGGCTTCGTCCAACTCCGCCGGCATCGAGTCGATCTCCGTGCGCAGCCGCGCCGCCGATTCATCCACAAGGTCAATCGCCTTGTCCGGCAAAAAGCGGTCCGTGATGTAGCGGTTCGAAAGCACCGCCGCCGACACCAGCGCCGAGTCCTTGATCCGCACGCCGTGATGAATCTCATACCGGTCGCGCAGGCCGCGCAAAATCGAAATCGTGTCCTCCACGCTCGGCTGGTCCACCAGCACGGGCTGGAAGCGCCGCTCCAGCGCCGCGTCTTTTTCAATGTGCTTGCGATACTCATCGAGCGTCGTCGCGCCAATGCAGTGCAGCTCGCCGCGCGCCAGCATCGGCTTCAACAGATTGCCCGCGTCCATGGCGCCCTCGGCTTTACCCGCGCCCACGACAGTATGCAACTCGTCGATGAACAGAATGATCTCGCCGTTCGACTCCTGTACCTCTTTCAAGACAGCCTTCAGCCGCTCTTCGAACTCACCGCGAAACTTCGCGCCGGCGATGAGCGCGCCCATGTCGAGCGAAATGATCTTGCGGTTCTTCAAGCCTTCCGGCACGTCGCCGCGCACAATGCGCTGCGCCAGCCCCTCGGCAATCGCCGTCTTGCCCACGCCCGGCTCGCCAATCAGCACCGGGTTGTTCTTGGTCCGCCGCGACAACACCTGCACCACGCGCCGGATCTCTTCGTCGCGCCCGATCACCGGATCGAGCTTGCCCTGTGCCGCCAGCGCCGTCAGGTCGCGGCCATATTTCTCCAGCGACTGATACGTGGCTTCGGGGTTCTGCGTCGTCACACGCTGGCTGCCGCGCGCCTCCTGCAGCGTCCGCATCATGCGGTCGCGCGTCACGCCCAGGTTCCTCAGAATCTTGCCGGTCGCGCCCGTGTCTTCGATCGCGGCCAGCAGCACGTGCTCCACCGAGATGAAATCGTCGCGCAGCTTCTTGGCCTCGGCCTCGGCGTTCGCCAACACCTTTTGCAGCCGCCCGGTGAGATAGATCTGGTCCGAGGGCGAGCCCGAAACGGACACCTTCGGCATCTTCTCCAGTTCGGCCATCATCTGCCGGTGCAAATCCGGCAACGGTACGTTGGCTTTCAGAAGTACGGCCGGGGCAAGGCCCTCGGGCTGTTCGAGAAGGGCGACGAACAGGTGCTCAACGTCGACCTGCTGGTGGCTCAGGCGCACGGCCAGCGATTGGGCCGACCGGGTGGCTTCCTGCAATTTTTCGGTGAAGCGGTTGAAATCCATAAAGTGCTCCAAGGGAAGAATAGCACATGAGCTTGGCGGTGTTCAATGATATGAGTCTATCAATGTCATATTTTATTCGGTATCCACCATCCCCTCAGCCCCTTGCCCATTTCCTCCCACTCCATCGCATACTGGTGACTGGCCCCCATGATCCTCTTCTTCACCGACCTCGACGGCACCCTCCTCGACCATCACACCTACTCTTGGGAGCCCGCCCGCCCCGCCCTCGCCCGCGCCCAATCCCTCCGCCCCGCCGTCATTCTCTGCACCCGCAAGGCCCGTGCCGAAGTCGCTCAACCCCACGCCGCCATGGCCCTCGACCCCCCTTATATCGTTGAAAATGGAGGAGCCGTCATCCTCCCGCCCGGCTATTTCGGCACCGGCTCTCCCGAGCGCCTCGAACTCGGAGCCCCCTACCCGGCGCTCACCGCCGCCCTCCGCCAGGCATCGGAATCCAGTGGCGTCCCCGTGCGCGGCTTCTCCACAATGCCCGTCGAAGAGGTCGCCCAACGCACGGGCCTCGCCCTCGATGTCGCCCGGCTCGCCCACCAGCGCGAATACGACGAACCCTTCGTCATCGAGTCCGGCGACCCCGCCCGCCTCTGCGCCGCCATCGAGGACCTCGGCTTCTCCTGGACCCGCGGAGGCCGTTTCTACCACATCATCAAAGGCTGCGATAAGGCTACGGCCGTCGAAGCGCTCGCCAGTCTCTACCGCGCCCACCGCCCAGTCGACAGGACCGTCGGCCTCGGCGACGGCCTCAACGACGCAGGCTTCCTCCACGCCGTCGATTCGTCCTGGCTCATCCCCTCCCAACAAACGCCCGAGCTCCAAAAACTCGTGCCCCAGGCCAAGGTCGCCCCCGCCCCCGGACCCACCGGCTGGGCCCACGCCGTCCAAACCGAAATCGGCGAGTAACGGCGCTTCGACACCAAAATCTCCCCCGATTGCCGTCACTTAGGGAGATACACCCGCCCGCGCCGCCGCCCCCGGTGGCATCCTGAACGCAGGAGATCGCCCGCATGCCCGATGCACAACCACGCCTTAACGCCTGCGGTCCCCACCTCCCCGACGCCCTCGCGGCCCTAAGCCCCCGTCACCCCCGGCACCGCGATGCCCTCGCGGCCCGAACCACCCGCCGCCCCCTCTGCGTCGAAGTCCCCTGGTCCGCCACCCCCGCCGCCCCCGGCCAATGGCTTCCCCACAAAACACGCAGCTACGAAACAAACCCAATCAACGCTGCAAATAATCAACTTAGAGGAGATTCAAACCCACCAACAAACCCGGGGAACCCACCCAAGCCAACGTCACCAGGGCTGCCCCGCTTCCGTTCTGTCCCGCTTCCGGCCTGTCCCTAGCGGTCCCACTTCCGCTCCTGCCCCCCTATCGCACATGCCCGGTGCCCGTAACCTGCATGTCGCTCGTTGCCTTCAGCAGCCGCGAATAGAAATCCGGAATCGCGCTCAATACCCGGTTCCAGTTCGAAATCTGCGGCAGCGACATCGGATCGGCCGTAAACTCCTGCGCCGCGTCCCGCACGCTCCGCGCAAACGCATGCAGCGCCATATTCTCCTGGTGCAGGTCGAACTCCATCCCGTTGATCACCGCATCGGCGTAATACCGCCGCACGGTGTCCTCGGCAAACCGCGTGTAAAAGACCTCCAGTGTCCGGAAATGGTCGGTCGTCAGTACCGTCCCCTGCTCGGCCAGCGTCCGGAACAGGTGTTTGGCAATATCGCTGGTCATGCGCCGAAGCCCCCGCGCCGCGTCTTCGGGCGACAGATCCTGGTGCTTGTGCTCGTAGTTATCGGCAATGTCCACCTGGCAGATCCGCCCGATCGAGCAGTTGCGGTAGATCTCGGAAAGTACTCCGACCTCCAACCCCCAGTCGGACGGAATCCGGTTCACCCGCGCCAGGTCGGCGTCCATCGCGAACTCGCCCGACAGCGCATAGCGGAAGCTGTCCAGAAACCGCAGGTAGGGATTCTCGGCCGTCATCGCCTGAATCGCCCTCACAATCGGCGAAAAGAACAGCCGCGTCACCCGCCCGTGCATCCGGTCCGAGATGCGAGCGTAATAGGCTTTCGAGAAC
>CAYUZM010000463.1:0-5283 GCA_964449665.1 uncultured Solibacteraceae bacterium | reverse complement strand
TGACCATCGGGCTCGCGACCAGGAACGCGAACGTCACGCCCAGCGGGACGCCGGCCTCGAGGAAGCCGATGAACAGCGGCACGGCGGAGCAGGAGCAGAACGGGGTCACGACGCCGAACCCGGCCGCCGCGACCGTCCCCACGGCCGCGTTGCGGCCCGCGAGGGCGGCCCGGACGCGCTCGGCTGACACGAACGAGCGCATGAAGCTCACCAGCGTGACGATCCCCGTGAGCAGCAGCAGGACCTTCCGCACGTCGAACAGGAAGAACGCGACCGCCTGGCCGAGCTGGGTCGCCGGGGCCAGGCCCAGGGCGTGCAAGGCCATCCCAGTCCGTGCCGGACAGGCCAAGTACCCGGGTGCACCCCACCGCCCGGCCCCGGAATGACGCCCGTGCCCCTTTCCGCGAGCCCCGTTTAGCCGCCAAACGCCCCTGTCCCGGCTTCGCTACCCACACCCCCGCCGTTATTGCCCTGCCGGTCGGTCCGCACCACCGACACCAGCCCCGTTCTCACATTTGCCGTCGCCACCTGCTGGCCATTCACGCCCGTGAGCGCTTCGACACATGCGCCGCCGCCTACGCGAACCGGCAGCGTCACCGTGTTGCTCACAACGTTCCCCGTCACCGCCACAAGCGGCACCGAACAGCCTGCCGGCGCCGACGCCGGAATCGTCACGTTGATCTGGTTCACGCCCGGATAGCCCGATGCGCCTTGATACAAAATCGCAGCCAACACGCCGCCAATATAGATTTGCAGCGGCGTGTTCACCGCGTGCGGCGTCGAGGAAAAGATCGTGTCGCTATCGGCGGGATCGGAACCCAACCCCGTCGTCCACAGCACGATATTCTGCCCCGGCGCGCCCGAATTCAACGCCGTGAGCAGCGCCCCCGTCACCGCATCGGTCGCCACGCCCATGCTTGCGTTGTAGAAGTTGATCCCCACCGCGGCGGGCACCACCTGAATCGGCGCCGGCGCGCTCGCCGCGCCTTTGTAGGTCACCGTCAATGTGCCCGTGCCCACCGGCGTGTTCGCCGGCAACACCGCGGCGATTTGCCCCGGACTCGTATACCAAATGCCCGGCCGCGTCGTCACGCCGTTCACCGTCACGCTGATGCTCGCCCCGTTGAGCGTCAGCGGAATGCCCGGCGCCTCGCTCGATTGCAGCACCGGTTCGCCCGGATCGGCAAGCCCATTCCCCACAACCACGAACAGACTGCTCGGCGCGATGCCGTAGTTGGGATATCCCGCCGGAATGCGGCTCGAGTTGTTCTGAATCGCAACTATCACCGGCCCGCCCGACGAGTTAGCCGCCGCTCCAAACGTGGTGAACTGCAGCCGGATCGTTCCGCCGCTATTGGCCTGCACGAGTACCTTCGCATAGTGGCGCGCGTTGTTGCGCACCGCAAACACGTTGTTCGGCGTCAGGTCGCGCGCGACAATCGCCGCGTTCGAATACCCCGGCAGAAACGTCAATACGCCCAGCGAGAGTATGTTGAAGGGCGCGTCGCCGATATGCACCGCCGTGGCCCCGCCTTGCGGCGTGATCGTGCTGCCGTTCCAAAGGATGTCGCCGCCCGTCGCGCCAATTGCACCCGTCTCCAGATTCAACGTGCTGTTGGCCTGCAGCGTCACGGTGGAATTCAAATCGGCCAGCGCCTCAAACGGAAACGCCAGCAATAACAAAAACAACGGCCCGCGCATCACCACGAACAACGGTCCGCGCCGAAACTTCCCCATGCGGATACCCTCCTCGCGCCCTATATCTTAGTTGCCTGCGCGCCCGAATGCGCGCCCCCGGCCACGCTGGACCAACGTGCTATAGTGCGAAGTTTCAGCGGTACGCTCACCAGTGGTTTCCCGGCGGTCCATTCTCACGTCCTCAGCCTGCGCCCTCGCCGCGCCCTTCCTCAATCGAGGCCGCTTCCGCCTCCTCGCGCACAGTCACGCCGAATACTCCACCCGCACCCTCGACCTCGTGCGCGGCTCCACCGTCATCGACATGCTCGGCCTGCTCACGTTGGACTACCGCAAACTCGCCGCCGCCCAAATCCAAACCGCACCCTTCCCCGCCCACGAGTTCGATCTCCTGAAGCGTTCCGGCGTCACAGTCATCCATCCGGCGGTCGGCTTTGTGAGGGGCGATGTCCGCGGCTCCTCCCGCGGCGACCTCACCCGCTGGAACCACTTCCTCGCCGCCTATCCAGACCAATTCCTCCGCGTCGATAGCCCGGCGGATTTCGAACGCGCCAAGGCATCCAACAAAATCGGCGTCATCCTCGGACTCCAAAACTCGGCGCACTTTGAATCCGTCGCCAGCGTCGATCTCTTTTACGCCATCGGCCAGCGCGTCTCGCAACTCACCTACCACGACAATCCCCTCGGCGGAGGCTCAGGCAACCCCTCCCGCGGACTCAGCCCGTTCGGCGCCGAAGTTGCCACGCGCATGAACCGCCTGGGTATGGCCATCGACGTCTCCCATTGCGCCGACCGCACCACTCTCGACGCAATCGAACTCTCGCCCAAGCCCGTGCTCATTACCCATTCCAACTGCCGCGCGCTTGTGCCCAATAGCGGCCGCTGCAAAACCGATGAAGCCATCCGCAAGCTGGCGGCAAAGGGTGGAGTGTTCGGCGTCACGATGGTCCGCAACTTCGTCCGCGCCGGCGGCCCGGCAACCATCGAAGACGTCCTCCAACACATCCACCACGTCGTCTCCATCGCCGGT
Organism: uncultured Solibacteraceae bacterium; assembly: GCA_964449665.1. Lineage (GTDB taxonomy): Bacteria > Acidobacteriota > Terriglobia > Bryobacterales > Bryobacteraceae > JAFLBB01. The sequence continues at coordinate 2,558 of CAYUZM010000463.1, read as the reverse complement.
GTCGAACATGCCGGCCTCGGAACCGATGTCGACCAGCAGGGACGCGACCTTCACGGCGCGCGCAAGTTCGACCTCGATGGCGCCGACTACTCCCGCAAGATCTACGACATCACCGAAGGCCTCGTCCGCAGAAACTACTCATCGGCCGCCATCGAGGCCATCCTTGGCGGCAACTTCCGCCGCGCGCTGGGCGAGATCTGGTCCACAGGCCGCGCCACCGCACGCTAGTGCAAAAGCATCATTGACCCGCCCACGCCCCGCGCGATACAGTCGCCGGACCATGCCCCACATTCCCATTCCGGACAACATGCCCGGCATCCGCGGCCTCTTCGCCTTCCGGCCCTCCACAGCCAAGCCGCTCAACGATCTCGTCGACGTCCTCCTGCGTCAGCCCAACTCGCTCACCTCCGGCGAGCGCGAACTCATCGCCACCTACGTCTCATCGGAGAACGACTGCTTCTACTGCCAGACCATCCACGGAGCCATCGCCGCGCACGATCACCGCGATGACGAAGACCTCGTCGTACACGTGAAGCACAACTTCCGCACCGCGCCCATCTCGGAGAAGTTGAAAGCGCTCCTCGCCATTGCCGGCAAAGTGCGCGAAAGCGGGAAGAGCGTCACCGCCGATGTCATCGCCCAAGCCCGCGCGCACGGCGCCACCGACGAAGAGATTCACGATACCGTCTTGATCGCCGCCGCATTCTGCATGTTCAACCGCTATGTCGACGGCCTCGCCACCATCGCCCCCGGCGACCCCGAGTTCTACCGCTCCCGCGCCGAAGTCATCTGCCGCGACGGCTACTCAACCGTGAACAGCGAGTTCCAGCGCACGCGCCCCTAGCCGCGCACATACCCCTTGGCGATCAGCTTTCCTTGCCAGCGGTGCATCTCCTCCGACATCGCCGGCACGCCCGAACCCGAGATCCAGCGATTGTAAAAGTTGAACAGCGCGCACGTCGTGATCGTGTAATAGATCGCTTCGTCGTCCCAACCCAGTGCGCGCAGCGGCGTCAAATCGCCGGCCGTCACCGCCGCCGAATCGCGCGTGAGCTTCTCCACGAACCGCAGCAGTGCCTTGTCCTTTTCCGCCAACGGCGACGCTTCCAAATCGGCCAGCACGCTCCGCACCAGCGCCTCGTCTTCGAGCAGCTCCCACGCCGCCGCCTCATGCGCCCGCGTACAGAACGCGCAGTTGTTCAGCCGCGACGTGTAGGCCGCCACCAGTTCCCGCATCCCGGGGCTGATCGTCGCCGGCGTCCGCAGCCCACCGTTGGTGAACCGGGCGACGTGCCCGCTGAACTCCTCACCGAACGCGAACAGGCCCCAGATCTTCGGATCCTCCGGACGCCCCGCCTTCGTCCTCGCTACCAACGCTTCTTACACGCCGCCCGCCTTGGGCCTGCGCTCAACATCGGGAATGTAGAGTTGCTTCATCGCCTCACTCACCTAAAAAATCAACTTCAATCCAAACTGCATCAGCCGCGCCTGGCTCGCCGACAGAATCCGCCCAAAGTTCGGCGACGCAAGATCCGCAATCGGCAGCCCGAAGTTCGCGTGGTTGGCAATGTTGAACGCCTCGGCCCGGAACTGCAGCCGCGTGCTCTCGGTGCGCGTGAAGTCCTTCAACAGCGAAACATCGACGTTCGCAAAGCCCGGCCCGCGCGCGATGTTGCGCCCCGCGTTGCCGAACTTGCCCGCCTCGGTCGCGGCGACGAGCCTGCGGAACGGAGCGCGGCTCAGCCACGCCTCCACCGTGCGCGGCCCCGTGTTCGGATCGCCCACCAGATCGGGCCTGCTCGGCGCATACCCCGAAATCGGCGGGCTCGTCGCCTGCAGCGCCACGTTCGCCGTGTCGTACACCGTGAACGGAGTCCCCGTATTTGCCGTGACAATGCCGTTCAACTGCCAGCCGCCCAGTAGATTCTTGATCCGCCCTTGCGCCCGCCGCGCGATGGGCAACTCCCACATGCCGCTCGCCACAAACCGGTGCCGCGCATCGAACAGCGACAACCCGCGCTCGGCGTTCAGGTCGAACGGATTCTGCGCCTGGTCGTTCTCGCCCGCCAGCGCCTGCGCCGACGTGATGTTCAAATTCATCCCCGACAGATAGTCGATCGACTTCGAAAACCAATACGAGACATTGAACCCGAAGCCCGCCGCATAGCGATGCGACAAACTTATCTGCGCCGCGTGGTAGCTCGAATTCAACCCATACATCAACGTCGCCGCCGTCGCCAGGCTGCACGCGCTCCCATCTGCCGGACAACCCGCATGGATGCGCCTCCGGTCCGCGTTGCCCGACGTCGCCCCCGGCGCATACACCGCGGGATTCCGCTCCACGGTGCGCGGCAACCGCGTGCCCTTCGTACCCACATAGCGCGCCTCCACCACGTAGTCCTTGAAAAGCGCCCGCTGAATCGAAAGGTTCCAATCCTGCGCATACGGCGGCCGCGCCTCGGGCGCCATCGCCAGCATCGTCGTCGGCCGCCCGAACGTGTTCGGCTCCGGCACCGGTCCGCCCGTGTACGGATTCTGGAAATTGACGTTGCCCGCCT
>CAYUZM010000462.1:0-5306 GCA_964449665.1 uncultured Solibacteraceae bacterium | reverse complement strand
CCACTACTGGCACGACCTCGAAGCCGCACTCGACCCCGCCACCGCCGCCATCTGCCCCGCCGTCGAACTCGACTCCGAACACCCCCTCTACGTCCTCTACACTTCCGGCACCACCGGCAAGCCCAAAGGCATCCTCCACACCACGGCCGGCTACAACCTCTACACCCACATGACCATGAAATGGTTGTTCGACCTGAAGCCCAACGACGTCTACTGGTGCTCTGCCGACATTGGCTGGGTCACCGGCCACAGCTACATCGTCTACGGCCCCTTAAGCGCCGGCGCCACCAGCATCATGTACGAAGGCGCGCCCGACACCCCCGACTTCGGCCGCTGGTGGTCCCTCGTCGAAAAATACAAAGCGACCAATCCCTACACCTCGCCCACCGCCATCCGCGCCCTCATCCGCCAGGGCGACGAGTGGCCCAACAAGTACGACCTCACCTCGCTCCGCCTTCTCGGCTCCGTCGGCGAACCCATCAATCCGTCGGCCTGGGAGTGGTATCACCGTGTCATCGGCGGGGGCCGCTGCCCCATCGTCGACACCTGGTGGCAAACCGAAACCGGCGGCATCCTCATTGCGCCCATGCCCGGCGCCGTCCCCCTTAAACCCGGGTCCGGAACCTTCCCCATGCCCGGCATCCTCCCCGAAGTGATCGACCTCAACGGCAACCCCGTCCCGCCCGATTCCGAAGGCTACCTCATCCTCCGCCGCCCCTGGCCTGCCATGCTGCGCACCATCTGGGGCGATCCCAAGCGCTATGAAGAGCAGTATTGGTCCCGCGTCCCCGGCGTCTATTTCACCGGCGACGCCGCCCGCCGCGACCCCGACGGATATATCTGGGTCCTCGGCCGCGTCGACGACGTGATGAACGTGAGCGGCCACCGCCTTTCAACGATGGAAGTCGAATCGGCACTCGTGAAACACCCCGCCGTCGCCGAAGCCGCCGTCGTCGGCAAGCCTCACGAAATCACCGGCCAAGCCGTCTGCTGCTTCGTGACCCTCATACAGGGCGACCACGACCACACAACCCTGGGCATCGAACTCCGCCAGTGGGTGGCGCATGAGATCGGCTCCTTCGCCCGCCCCGAAGAAATCCGCTTCACCGAAGGCTTGCCAAAGACCCGCTCCGGCAAGATTATGCGACGGCTCCTGCGCGAAATCGTCACCTCCAACACCGTCTCCGGCGACGTGACGACGTTGGAAGACTTTGGCGTGGTGAGCAAACTTGCTGCGCAGCACGACGAAGATTAAGTGGGACCATATGGCCATCCCGCGTTATGACGAACTCTATGACCCGATCCTGAAGTTCTTAGCTGATGGCGAAGCTCATTCGATCGCAGAAATCCGGTCACACCTGATCAGTAAAGTTGAAATAACACCGGATGAGCTTCAGCAAAAGTTGCCCAGCGGCAGGCAGACGATTTTCGACAATCGCGTTGGTTGAGCGACGACCTACCTCCGCCAAGCCAAGGTCATTGAGGGAGTTCGACGAGGAATTCAGAGAATTACTGCGAGAGGTAAGGCTCTGATGTCCGAGCAACTTGCCCCGATCACGAACGACTCGTTAATGGCATTTGCTGAATTTCGAGAATTTCGGGATCGAGGAAAAGAAGCGGCAACGCCGATCACTCTTGAGGAACTGGTCGGCGATTCCATCAAACCCTCCAGTGTTAAAGCCGCCGAGACTCGCGAATCGCGCGTCGAGACTCCCGACGAGGACATCGAGCGAGGTGTGGAGCGTCAAAGAGCGGCGCTTATCGCTGAGATTTTGTCCACACTCACTACAGTTTCACCTGAGTTCTTCGAAAAGGTCGTTATCGACACGCTTGTCGCGATGGGTTATGGCGGGTCTTTCGCTGAGGCCGCTCAAGCTGTGGGCCGCCAAGGCGACGGCGGAATCGATGGCGTCATCCACGAGGACCGTCTCGGTCTTGAATCCATCTATGTTCAGGCCAAGCGGTGGAAGGACAATGTCGGACGTCCAGTGGTTCAAGGGTTCGTGGGCAGTTTGGTTGGACTTCGCGCACGGAAAGGCGTCTTTATCACAACATCTGCGTTCTCCCAGGAGGCGCGCGACTATGTCCGGCAGATCGAACACCGAGTCGTTTTGATCGATGGTCGACAACTCGCAAATTTAATGGTCGAGTACGACGTTGGAGTTGGCACGACTCGAGTGCTCAAACTGAAGCACATCGACTCTGACTATTTTGAAGGCGAGCTGGATTGTTAAGCTGCCTCGCAAATTAGCCTCCCCCTCACCGCAACCCCCGCAAAACCTCCGCCGCCTCCGCCCGCACCGCCGGGTTCTGACTGTTCGCCGCCCTCTCCAAACTAACCCGCGCCGCCGCCAGCTCCCCCGTCGCCGCCTGCGCCGTACCCAACCCCAGCAGCGCAACCTCATCCGCCGGCCGCACCCGCAGCACCTCGCCATAACTCCTCTTCGCAGCCGCCCAGTCGCCGCGCGCCGCCTGCAAATCGCCCAGCGTCTGCCACGCCGCAAGCCCCTTCGGATTCAACCGGACGGCCTCCCGCGCATGAAACTCCGCCCGCGGATAGTCGCCAACGGCCGCGAGCAATCGCGCGAGGTTGCCCTGGGCCTCGGCAAACTCCGGCTTCTGCCGCAAGGCTTCGCGGAACGCCGCCTCGGCGCCCGCCCCATCCTGCATTTCCATCCGCATCGCGCCAAGCGAGTTCTGCGCCTCGGGAAAATCGGCGTCGTTCGCGATAGCCGCTTCCATCGCCGCCATCGCATCGCCCCCACGTCCCACGTCGCGCAGCACAAGCCCCACCGCATAGAGGATGCCGGCATCGGTGGGCGCCAGCCTCCGGGCATTCTCCAGAATCGCCAGCGCCTCCCCAGCCCGGCCGAGCCGCTGCAACAACTCGCCCAACAGCAGCATCGCTGGTACAAACGCCGCATCCTGCTTCAGCGCCTCCCGATAGAATTTCTCTGCCTGCACTAAGTCGCCCGTTTGTTCATAAGCCTGCCCCAAAGTAAAATACACGCGCGCTTCCTTAGGTTGCGGCCCATCCACATACGCCCGCAGCCGCGAAATCCCCCCGCGTAAGTTCGCCTTCTGTAACACCTGCGCCATCGCCAGATACTTCTCCTGGTCCCGCGCCTCCGCCGGATAGTAAAGAACGACCTCGCCCGAGTAACTGCCGCCGGCCCGCTCCTTAAGGGGAGCCAGTAAGTTCCCCGGCGGCGGACGCCGCACAATCTTGTGATCCGTCATCACGGCGTGCACAACGTCTTCCGTCCGCCGCTTCGGCATATGGCACCCCGCGCAATCGGCATCCTTCGTATGCGGCCCGCCCGACACCCCCTCATGGCAACTCCGGCAAGCCTTCGCATACGCCACCCGCGCCGCCGCCCCGCGCGGAACATCGTGCGGATTGTGGCACGTGGTGCAACCGAGCTTCCCCGCGCTCGCCACGAAGCACCGCGACTGTCGTAAACGATAAACAGAGCTGACAATCTCAAATTTTTCCTCGTGCCCCGTCCCCTTCGCATGGTCGAACTGCAGCATGAAGTCGCCCAGCGGCTCCCCAGGCCGGTACGAGAACGCCCCCCGCCCAAGACGCACCAGCGCATTCGGCAGCGCCGAACTGGTCGTCTCAAGATGGCACTGCATGCAAACCTCCATCGCCCGCTCCCGCCCCAGCCGCGCCGGATTTACAATCGCCGCCCGTATCTCCTCCGGCTTCGCGCCGCCGCGCCCCGCCACGGCCACGTGCGAACTCCCTGGCCCATGGCACCGCTGGCAATCGATCCCCTCCGGCAGCGTTGCGGGAAACACCGGCTCCAGCGACGGGGCATCCGCGCCCTTCGGCACCACCGGATAGGCGTTGTGGCAAAACATGCAGTCGAAGCTGATCTTGCGCCGGAAGTCCAACGGCGCGGCGTTGTCATATCCAGGACTCATCGCCAGCGTGCCGCCCGCCTCCGCATACCATCCCAACGGCAATTCTGTCAGCCGCCCCTGCGGAGTGCGATGAATGAACGTGCGCGCGTGGTGTCCCGAACCCATCACATAGTGAATCTCGCGCTCCGTCCGGTACTCCTCCGCGCCGCCGAATCCTTTCGCCCAACGAGTCTGAAAATACCGCCCCCCGCGCTCCACAACCTCATAAGTCCGTCCCGAAGCCGCATGTTCATACCGGCCCAACATGCCCTTCCCACCCATCGCCGCCGGATTTACCCGCGAAAACGCCTGCGCCATCCCCGTCTGGCTATACGTTTTCGCAATCGCCGCATGGCACTGCGCGCACGCCCGCGAATCGACATACGTGGCGACCGCCGCCACCGGCGCAACGGGCTTTGGGGAACACCCCGTGATGCCCACCGCGACAACCGCAACCACAAGCCAACCAACACCAAGCCAACGCAACATCGCCCTATACTACGGAATCGCGCACCCCCACCGCACCGGTACCGCACCAACACACGCGCCGCCGTGCCAGCGACCGCCAGTGCCCACGCCGCACCCGCGCTGCCGTATCCGCACCCCCACCGCACCGGCACCCCGTCCGCGCCCGCACCCGCCGCCGCCCCTCGCTAAACTAAACCCATGGTCCCCGCCGCCACCCTCATACTCCACCTCCGCTACACAGCCTGGGCCTCCGCCCGCCTCGTCGAGGCCGCCTCAAACCTCTCCCCCGCCGAACTCATGCAAGATTTCAAAACGAGCGAGAAATCCGTGGTTGGCACCCTCGCCCACACCTTCGCCGCCGACCGCGTCTGGTGGCACCGCATCAACGGCACCATCCCCGCCAAATTCATCGACCCCGAAAAGGACTTCCTCCTCCAAACGCTCCAAACCGAATGGCCCGCGCTCCTCGCGCAATGGGAACAGTTCATTTCCGCGAAGGATGAACCCGCGCTCAGCGCCAAGATCGAATACAAGGACCTCAAGGGTAATCCCTACGCCACGCCTCTCTGGCAAATCGTCCTCCACGTCGTCAATCACGGCACGCATCATCGCGGGCAGGCGTCCGGCATGATTCGCGCGCTCGGCCACACACCGCCGCCGCTCGATCTCATCGCCTATTACCGTTCGCTCGCCTGAACCGGCGCTTATACGTTGTGATTCCGCCCGCCCGCGCCCGGTTACACTGAACGGGAATGCACCGCCTCGCACTGCTCCTCATGGCTACCGCCTGCGCCCACGCGCAACTTACGCCCCAACAAACCGCTGCCCTCGACGCCCGCATCCGCGCCCGCGCCAACGGCTTCCCCGGCCACGTCGCGCTCTACGCGAAGAACCTCCAAACCGGCGCCGAATACGGCCTCAATGCCGAT
>CAYUZM010000461.1:0-5325 GCA_964449665.1 uncultured Solibacteraceae bacterium | reverse complement strand
GGCAACGTGTAGGAGCCATCCAGTTGACCCATGGCAACCGCGCACAATACAGCAACGGCGATGAGAAGGAGAAGCGTACGCGACATGGCGGCATCTTCATCTTACCGGCCGCGAGCCCATACTCGCCGTGACTTCAGTCACAGATCTGGCTTGCCGTCGTCAGACGTCCCCCGGCGGCGAGTACTTCCGCCTCCAGATCCTGCGCCTTCCCTTCGTCCCGCGCCACCATGGCATCCAGCACCAAGGTCACGCGCCGCCCCGTCCGCAACAGCCCGCGCACCGCGTGCGCCACGCAAATCTCCGTCACCACGCCATACACCACGGCCTCGCGGATGCCCATTTCATCGAGCGTAGGCCCGAGCATCGGATTCGTGAAGCAGTCGAACGTGACTTTCTCGGCCAGAATCTGCGGCGCCTTCCCCGTGGCCTTTGCATCCACCGGCAGCACCAGGCGTCCTGCCACCAGCGTCGACTCCGGTTTGCGCTGCCCGAACGTATCCACCACGCAGTGTGGAGGCCATTGGCGAAATTCCAGATCGTTTTCCGCATGCGCATCCATTGTCGAAAACAGCGGAATCCCCTTCGCGGCGGCATGCCGGTTCAGCCGCGCGACCTTCTCCACAATCCGCTCCGCGCCTGGAACGTACAGCGCCCCCGCGGGAAACAGGAAATCCAATTGCGTATCGATATCGAAGAAAGCCGTGCTCATATCCTGGTCTTCTCGTTCAGTTCGCGCAACGCCGTGCTGATGCGCACCGGATACTCCGTGTGAACGGACTCCGGTAGCCCCGCAATTGCGGCCAACGCTCGTTCCCTCGCCTCAGCGGCCGTCGGAACACTTCCCAGAACTTCGCCCTTGATCATCACCGGCCGCAGCAGCGCCTCCACCGGACCCACGTCGCCGCAGCCGATGCACTCCCATGAGCAACCGATCACGTCATGGCTCGCATGGCGAAACACCTGCTTCGCCCCAGGAAGTGTCGCCTTCTCCGCGCTGCGCTTCACCGTCTGGCGAACCGTGCCTCCGGATTCGATTTCGACGAGCTTATACACCACGCCGAGACTGGGCGCGTCGCCGCTGGTGGCCAGATCCGTGCCTACGCCCATCGCGTCAATCGGCGCTCCGGCCGCCACCAGGCCCCGCACGCGTTGCTCCGTCAGGTCGCCGCTCACCATGATCTTTGCGGACGCCATGCCCGCCGCATCGAGAATTCCACGCACCTCGCGCGACAGCGCCGACAGGACGCCGCTATCGAGCCGCACACCCCAGATCGGCCCACCCACCGCCGCCGTCCGCCGCGCGCCTTCCAGCGTGTCGTAGGTGTCGATGAGCTGCACTGTCGCGGGCCCCATCAAATGTTGCAGCGCACGGAACGCGTCTTCCTCGCGCGCAAAGCTTTGTATCCAGGAGTGCGCGCACGTGCCATACACGGGCACGCCATACCGGAATCCCGCTTCCGTGTTGCTCGTGCCGCTGCAGCCGCCGATGTAGGCCGCGCGCGCGGCCAGCGTTCCCGCTTCGGGCGAATGCGCGCGCCGCGTGCCGAACTCCACCACGCTGCGCCCCTCCGCCGCCGCTACCATCCGCGCCGCCTTCGACGCAATCATCGTTTGAAAACCAACGATCGAGAGCAAATAGGTCTCGACCAACTGCGCCTCGATGATCGGCGCGCGCACCGTGAGCAACGGCTCGCCCGCGAACATCGGCGTGCCCTCGGGCACCGCAAACACATCGCCCGTGAATCGCAGCGAAGCCAGATGCGCGAAGAACGCCTCGGGCGCGCCGGCGAATTGCGCCAACCCGCGCAGATAGGCAATCTCGTCCGGCTTGAACTGGAGTCCTTTGAGATACTCCAGCGCCTGCGCCAGCCCGGCGGCAACCAGGAACTTTCGGTTGACCGGCAGCCGCCTCACGAACAACTCAAAGGTCGCGGTGTCGTGCTGCTTCCCCTCCGCTACGTAACCCGCGGCCATCGTGAGTTCGTAGAGGTCGGTGAGAAGCCCGTGCATGCCTTCTCGATGCTACTTCTTCTTGTCCTTCGCCGCGTCTGCGGGCGGAGACGGCGCCTTCACGTCGGCCGCGGCCCGTCGCAGGTCCTCCACGAACTTGCCGTCCAGCTCATATACGGAAGGCTCGCCGTCGCGCACCGCAAAATACGAGTTGCCCGACTTGGAAATCGAGACCTTCTCCGTGCGTTTCCCATCGGCGGTGGCCACGGTGGCCTCGATAGCCGCCTCGCCGCCGCCCTTTTCCACAAACTTGATCGCGCTCATCTCGCGCAGCTTATCGACAAGCGCCTGCACGCTGGTCGAATCCATCTCTTTGCCGCCCGAAGTCCATTTGTCCCCCGTCTTGGCAAACGCGCGCACCGCCGCCCCGTCCTTGATCTCGATGCGGCCCGGATCGGTCCATCCGAAATCGAACAGCTTGCGGTTGCGGAAGTCGTCCAGCGTCTTGTTCAGTCCCTCGCCGATGTCGGCCGCAATTTTATGCACGCCCTCCACTGCGCTCGACTTCGCAAAGAAATTACCGTCCTTGTCCTTCCGAATCTCGATCGTCTGGCGCCCCGATGCATCGGTCGCATTCGCCGTTCCCACCAACGCGGCCGCGCCGAACTTCGAAGCCGCCTTCTGCGCTTCCTCGCCGGGCAGCGTTGTGTCCATCTTGGCGTCCTTCAACTTGCGCAGCAGCTCTTCCACCTGGTTGCCATCGGCGCGCAGCGGACGCGGCTTCACAATCTGCCATTCGCCGTTCGTGTTCTTGCCGAACTCCACCGTCTGGCCCTTCGTCGTCAGCTCCAGACGGCTCAACTTCTCCGAATCGAACGTGAGCAGCCGCTTGTCCCGCAGGTCCTGCCACGTCTTATCGACGCTCGCCTTGTTATGGCTGGCGATGGTGAAAATACGCGGATCGCCCTCAAGCTTGGCAAACGACGAACCCGACGTCGGCGTCTCGTCGCCAACCAGCAGCTTCACCAGCTTGCCGTCCTTCTGCACAATGGCGACCGTGAGCACCGGCTTGTCCAGTCCATACGGACCCAACTGCGCCGCCTTCTCTTCCACTACGCGGTCGGCAATAAAGCTGGTGAGCGAAGTGAACACGCCGCTCGAAGCATCCTGGTCGGCCGCAAGTTCCTTCGGCGCAGTCAGGCGGTAGCGGTTATCGGCCATGCGCTCCAGCGTGGTCGTCTCGCCGTCTTTCGTGATGTTGACCTTCTGAATCTTCTCCGCCGCAATCTCGATGATCTTCGGCGGAGCGTTCGGGTCGGTTGCGGTTTCCTTAGTGGCCTCGGCTTTGTTTGACCACCACACCAGTCCGCCCAGTAACGCCAGGGCGGCAGCGGCAATCAACAATCCACGAAACTGCATGTCTGCTTCTTCTCCTGTGTTCGAAGTGCGGCTAGCGGCGCCGCCACCAGACGCTTACGCCCGATAGCACGATGGCCAGCGGCAGGAAAATCACGCTGGCGAAAAAGACCACCCGCATCTGCGCGCCGCTCATGTTCAGCGGCCTGTTCTCGGGGTCCTTCGGACGAATCGAGATCAGGTCGTTGTCTGAGCTGAGCCAGTTCATGATGTTCATCGCCAGATCGGAGTTGCCGTTGAACCGTAATATCGAATTCCCGGCCCACTGCGAACTGCCCACCACCACGAACAATCCAGGCTGGCTCGGATTGCCCGTGTTGTAGGTGCCCGCGGCGCCCAGCGTAAACGGCCCCTTCTTATCCTTGTCAGGATCGATGTCGATCTCGGCCTTGTCCAGCCGCGTGGTAGCGAAACTCTTGGCCGAGGTCGAAAACAGCTTCTCCACGGTCGTCTTGCCGCCGTTGGCGATATCGAGCGACCGCGACATCGGAAACGCCGTCGTCACTTCCCGCAGGTCCTTCACAATCTGGTGCGTCTCATAGCTTGCCACCAGCGGCACGGCGGCGCTGAAGCCGAAGATCTGCCCGATGCCGCTCGTGTCCAGCACCAGGTCGGCATTCAGCGTCACGCCCCACTCCTTCAGCACGGCCGCAAGCGCGGCGTTCGCGCTCACCTGCTCCTTGCCCAACTGCATCGGCGGATCGAGCATCAGCAACGCACGCCCGCCGCCTTCCACGTACGATTTGATCGCCGTAACGGCCGGGGGTAGATAGTCGAAACGCGGGCCGCCCACCATCACGATCGTGCAGCTCTTCGGCACCTCGGGCTTCTCGATCAGTGAGATCGCCTCTACCTGGTAGTTGTTCTTTTCGAGCAGCTCTTTGAACTGCGAATAGCCGCTGCGGTCCGTGCTTTCCAGGCTATGCTCGCCCGAGCCGCCCACCACGCACACTGTCCGTTTGCCGCCCTTCAGCGCGCGAATGAACGCGCCGGAAACCTCTTCCTCGCTGAGCGACTTCGCCTCTTCGCGCTTGCCGTTCACATCGACATAGATGGTGCCGTACCGGCTCACCGCGTTGGCCCGCGCCACCTGCGGATTCTTGTCCGGATCGATGTAGTCCACGCTCAGCTTCGGCGACAGCGTGTCGTAGCGGTCCAACAGATCCTTCGCCGGACCAAAGCTGCTCTGCTTGTCGAAGTAGGTAATCTTGGCGTCGTTCGTCAACCCTTTGACGATTTTCTCGGTCTGATCCGACAGGCTGAACTTCTTGTTCGAAGTCGTGTCCCAGCTCTTGTTGTGGCGTTGCGCGAGAAAATTCGCCACGCCGAGCGCGCCAATGATCACCAGACCATAAACGGTGGCGTAGGCTGCATACTTCGTCGATTTCTGTTGGAGAAACGAGGCGCTCATGGTTAGGACCTCCACCGCAGCGATTCGAGCGAACGGGCCGACAAAAACAGCCCGAAGAAGATCATCGATAGATAGAAGATCAGATCTTTCGTATCGATCACCCCTTTGGCGAACGACTCAAAGTGCGTCACCACGCTCAGATAGCCGATCACCTTCGCATACGATTCCGTGTTGAATTCGGTGAGCCAGCTGATCACCCACAACATCAGGCAAATGGCGAACGTGCCCGCGCCGGCGACAATCTGATTCTTCGTCGTTGTGGAGAGAAACGTGCCCAGCGCCAGCAGGCATCCGCCCTGCAGAAGCAGGCCCAGGTAGCCCACCAGCAGCGGCTTCCAATCGGGCTGCCCATAGGCGAACAACACCGACATATTGACGAGCGAGACGCCCAAAATCGCCGCATACATCAGCAGCGCGGCCGACCACTTGCCCAGAATGATCTCCCAGTCTCGGACCGGCGAGGTCATCAGCAGTTCGATCGTGCCCGAGCGTTTTTCCTCGGCGAACAACCGCATCGTGATCATCGGGATCATGAACAGCCCGATCAC
>CAYUZM010000460.1:0-5335 GCA_964449665.1 uncultured Solibacteraceae bacterium | reverse complement strand
GTGCAGATATTCGAATTCCTGACCAAGCGTGGAGTGATCAAGCAGTAGCTTATGGCACATCCGATTCTTCGCGAGCAGCAGACGGAGTTGGAGAGCTATGAGTTTCAGATGGGGGTGGCGCGCGGGCGTTTGGCGATGACCATGGATCTGTTGACGGACGCGCTGGTGCTGGTGGGGCAGCACGGCGTGTATTGCCAGAGCGCGCGGCAGGCGGGCAAGCCGGCGATGGACGTGCAAATCATCACGCAGTTGATCGAAGGGGCCAAGGAGTTGACGATCGAAGCGATGGCGGAGATCAAGCGGGAGCGTCAGAAGGGGCTAGAGTCCACGTAGAAACGGGTTGCGTTCGCGTTCGCGCCCGATGGTGGTCTCGTCGCCATGGCCGGGGATGACGCGAGTCTCGTCGGGGAGCGCGAGCAGTTTATTCTTGATGGAGCGCATGAGCATGCGCGAGTCGCCGCCGGGAAGATCGGTGCGGCCGACAGAGTCGCGGAAGAGGGTATCGCCGGCCACCAAGAGTTGTTCCGAGGGGACAAAGACGCAGAGGCTGCCCTGCGTGTGGCCGGGGGTGTGGAGGAACGTGAGTTCGGTGGCGCCGCAGGTGAGCGTGCCGGCATCGCGCGTGTGGACGTCGACCTCGGTTTGCGTGGGCGTGCGCATATTGAGCCACTGGGCCTGCATTTCGAGGTTGTCGTAAAGGTGCTGGTCGGCGGCATTCATGTAGACGGGCGCGCCGGTGGAGGCCTTGAGTTTGGCGGCGGCGCCGATATGATCGATGTGCGCGTGGGTAATGATGATGGCCTTCACTTTGAGTTGGTGATGATGGAGGATTTCTTCCAGGTGGGTAAGATCGGCGCCATCGCCGGGGTCAATAACGATGGCTTCGCGCGTGGTTTCGTCGCCGAAGACGGAGCAGTTGCACTGGAGCGCGCCTGTGGGGAGAATTTCGTGGATCACTGCTCATGATTGTATCGAGGCGGCGGGGGCAAGCATCCATAATGGTGATATGGACATTCCTCTTCTGGTGAAGATTTTGGCGCGCTTCGTACACATCGCCTCGGCGGTAACGCTGGTGGGCGGTGTGATTGCTTTGAAGTGCGTTGCCGCCCCAATAACCGACGAAATGGCGCGCAAGTGGCGCGGTGTGGTGCTGTGGGCCGGGCTGGGGCTGGTGCTGGCGGGGCTGTGGAACCTGATGACGAAGGAGAATCCGCCGCCGGGATATCACATGTGGTTTGGAATCAAATTTCTACTGGCGCTGCATGTGCTTGCGGTAAGCGCGGTGGCGGCGAAGGAGACGACGCCGGTGGAAAAGCGAGCGCGGCTATTGGGCGGCGCGATGTGGAGCGGGCTGGCGGTGATTGCGATTTCGGCGTGGCTGAGATGGTTGAGCTAAGTGCGATGACGGGATACGAAGCATTGAGAACGGGCGCGGCGTGGATCGATTTGCGCGGGCGCGGGTTGATTCGGTTGACAGGCGAGGATCGCGCGCGGTTGCTGCACGCGATGACGACGAATCACATTGAACTGCTAAAGCCGGGCGAGTGGTGCTATACGTTTTTCCTGAATGCGCAAGGGCGGATTTTGGCGGACGCGTATGTGGTGTGCCGCGAGAGCGAGTTGCTCTTGGACGTGGAGCCTGAGCGGCGCGCGTTCGTGTTTGAGCATTTGGACAAGTACATCATTGCCGACGACGTGACGCTGGAAGACGTGAGCGAGCAGTATGCGGTGATCGGGGTGGAAGGTCCCGGTGCGGCGGAGCCGGAAGCGCTAGCGGGCATTACGGTGACGGGCGCGGGCGGTGGGCGCGTGTATTTGGACGCGGCGCGGCGCGAAGTGTTCGTTGCAAAGCTGGCAGCGGCCGGAGTAGTGGAAGCCGATGCGGAAGCAGTGAACGTGGTGCGGCTGGAGCATGCGCGGCCACGGTACGGAGTGGACATCACCGATGCGCACCTTGTGCAGGAAACAAAGATGATGCACGCGGTGAGCTTTTCAAAGGGCTGCTATCTGGGACAGGAGATCGTGGAGCGCGTACGGGCGCGGGCGAATCCGCACAAGTATCTGACGCAGGTGATGATTGAGAGCACGGCAGTGCCGGAGGCGGGCGCGGAATTACGCGGGGGTGACGCGGTTACGGGGAAAGTCACGTCGGCGGCGTATTCGCCGGCGCTGGGGAAGGTGGTTGCGCTGGCATACGTGCAGACCGCGTGGACGTTGCCCGGGAAGGCGATGCAGTGGGGTGAGGCCGCGGCCGTTGTGAGCGAGCGGACGGTGGCGTAGTTCGGCGCGCAGCGGGGGTTATTCGCCGCGGATGAGATCGTCGAGCGTTTCGCGGGCACGAACGGTGCGGAAGGTGGAGCCTTCGACGAGGATCTCGGCGGCGCGGGGGCGGGAGTTGTAGTTCGAGCTCATCACGAAACCATAGGCGCCGGCCGTGCAGACAGCGAGCGTGTCGCCCGGCATGACGTTGGCGATGCGGCGATTCTTGGCGATATAGTCGCCGGATTCGCAGACTGGACCGACGATATCGGCCTCGACGTAGCCCATGGCCGGGATGCGCCGTAGCGGAATGATCTCATGGTGGGCCTGGTAGAGCGTGGGCCGGAGCAGATCGTTCATGGCCGCGTCGATGACAACAAATTCCTTGGATTGCGTTTTTTTGCGGTTGAGGACGCGCGTAAGCAGAACGCCGGCCGAACCCGTGATGGAGCGGCCGGGTTCGACGTGAAGCTCCAGGCCCAACGCTCCGGCGCGCTGGCAGATGTCTTCGATCGTGGAGGTGATGGAGGGCATGCGGTCGGCGTCTTTGTACGGCACTCCGATGCCGCCGCCGAGGTCAAGGTGTTCGATGGGCGCGCCGAGGGCGCGGAGGTTCGTGGTGAGCCCGATCATACGCGCGACGGCTTCGCCGATAGGGGCCGCATCCAGCATTTGCGATCCGATGTGGCAGGAGACGCCGATCATCGAAACATTGCGCAGGCCGAGCGCGCGGCGGTAGACGTCTTCCACCTCGTTGATGTCGATGCCGAACTTGTTGTCCTTGAGACCGGTGGAGATGTAGGGGTGGGTCTTGGGATCGATGTCTGGGTTGACGCGAATGGCGCAGCGGGCCTTCTTGCCCATGCGCGAGGCGACCGCGTCGATCAAGGCAAGCTCTGTTTCCGATTCACAGTTGAAGCAGCCGATGCCCGCATCGAGCGCGTATTCGATTTCGGAGGCGATCTTTCCGACGCCGCTGAAGACGACTTTCCACGGATCGCCGCCCGCTTTGAGAACGCGGAAGAGTTCGCCGCCGCTGACAATGTCGAACGACGAGCCGGCTTGGGCGAGCAGGCGAAGGACGGAGAGATTGGAGTTCGCCTTGACCGCGTAGCAGACCTGGTGGGGCGTGCCGCCGAAAGCTTCGTCGTAGGCGCGGTAGCGCGAAAGGATGCCGTGGCTTGAGTAGACGAAACAGGGCGTTCCGGCGGAGGCGGAAATGCGGGAGAGTTCGACGTCTTCGCAAAAGAGAACGTCCTGGCGGTAGGAGAAGCCTTCGCCCAGGTAATCAAAAGCGCTCATGCGGAGAGGGGTCCTTTACCTTGATGATGACGAGAGTCTGGTCGTCGGCGATGGGCAGGTCCTGGCGGAAACGGTCGACGTCGGCCATGATCCCTTCGGCGATCTCTTTCACCGAGCGCTTGCAAAGACGCTTGAGGAGCGGGCCCAGGTGCAGTATGCCGTATTCCTGTTCGGTGGGACTGGTTTGGTCCTGGATGCCGTCGGAGTAGAGCACGACGAGATCGCCCGGTTTTGTTTGAAACGTAGATTCGTCATATTGTGTTCCGCCCAGGAGGCCGAGGGGAACGCCTTCGAGGTGGGGCATGATGACTTCGCCGTCGCGGACCACCAGCGGCGGAGTGTTACCGGCGTTAGAGAGCGTGAAGACGCCCGTGGAGGGGTCCCAAAGCATGACGAGGAGCGTGAGATAGCGGCCGCCGACCTGGCGTTCCAGCAAGACTCGGTTGAGCGTCTGCATCAGCTGCGCAGGAGAACGGCGGCGCGGGGCGATCGTGCGGAACAGGCCGCTGACCATGGCGCCATAGAGCGCGGCGGCGGCGCTCTTGCCGCTCACGTCGCCAAATAGGATGGCCGAGTATTCGTCGCCGTGCTCGACGAAGTCGTATACATCGCCGGTAATTTCGTGGGCCGGGCGGGCGAGTACGGCGATGTCTAGTCCGGGGATCTGTGGAGCTTCGCGAGGCAGCAGAAGCGACTGTGCTTCGCGGGCAGCGGCGAGATCGTATTCCATGCGCTCGTTGGCGGTGGCGATCTCGTCGTAGAGATTCGCGTTGACCAGCGATTGGGCGATGAGGGGCGCGAGCAGCGTGAGGGTCTGTTCGTGTTCGGGCGTGAAGAAGCCGACGCGTTCGCTTTCGAGATCCATCACGCCGACAAGCTTGTCTTTATGCAGCAGCGGAACGGCGATTTCGCTGCGGATGCCGCGGGTGACTTCAATATAGCGGGCGTCGGTCTGTGTGTCTTCGACGCGGATGATCTGGCGTTCCTTGGCGGCGTTGCCAGTGATGCCGGAACCGACGGGGATGTTGTCGAGGTTGACGCGCTCGTCGTAGCGGAGGCTGAACTTGTGGCGCAGGACGTTGCGGTCGGAGTCGAGCAGAAAGATGCCGAAGGCGTTGAACTTGATGACGGCGCTGACGGACGTAGCAATTGCGTTCAGCAGTTCGTCGAGTTCGAGGATGGAGTTGAGTTGCTGGGAGAGTTTGGTCAGCGTGCGCAGTGTGCGGTTCTGGCGCTCGATTTGGCGGAAGAGGCGCGCGTTGAGAATGGAGCTGGCCACTCGAGAGGCGACCAATTGAATGAGCGCGGAATCTTCGTTGGTGTAGGCGTTGAGGCGCGTGGATTGAAGATCGATGACACCCACAAGACGGCCGCGGGCGACCATCGGCACGGCGAGTTCGCTGCGAACGGCGTCGACCACGTGGAGGTAGTGGGCATTGGCGCGCACGTCGTTGACCAGCAGCGGCATGCGTGCCGAAGCGGCCACGCCGGTGATGCCCTCGTCGAGTGGGATGATGAGATTGCGCACGACGTCTTCGCGATGGCCGACGGCGTGGCGAATGCGCAGACCGCGGCGGGCTTCGCTATAGAGCAGATGGTTGACCGCCTCCGAATAAGGGCACAGCAGAATCCAGGTGAAGAGGACTAGCGCCGTCAAGTAAGTCGGGTTCTGGGTGGAAAGAAGGAGGGAGACCAAGGCCGTGTCGAACCCGGCCAGGTTTTCTCCGATCCACAGGACCGCGCCGATCAGCAAGTGCAGGTTGATCGCGGCAAA
>CAYUZM010000459.1:1870-5337 GCA_964449665.1 uncultured Solibacteraceae bacterium | reverse complement strand
AGGGATGGATGTGGGTTGCTGAGCGGCGAGGGGTAGGGCGAGGAGGAGGAGCGGAATGAATTTAGCCGCAGATGTACGCAGATGGACGCGGATGACGGAAAGGGCGGGAGGGGATGGGGAAGAGGGACTTGAGTGGTTCATCGACGTGTACGGCTATTTCGCTTTGACTCGTTTGGCGTTCGCAATTCCAGAGAGTACGACAGGGGCGCGGTCGGGGAACTCGGCGACGAGTGAAAGGTTACCGCCCATGGCCTTGACGGTCTTGCGGAGCGTGGAAAGCAGCAGGTCGCTCCGTTTCTCCAGGCGGGAAACGCTATCTTGCGAAACGCCGAGTTTCCGGGCCATGATCTCCTGCGTTAGTTTGCGTGCATGGCGCAGTTCACGCAGCGTCAGTTCCTCGGCGATCAACTGAGAGGCGCGGGCTTCGATCTTTCGGCGTTGCGCGGCGGGTAGTTTCACGACGATCTTGTTTACGTTGGTGGGCATCATGGAGTCCTTTCGCTCTTAATGCGGAATTTCTTGATGCGGGCCAAGTGGGAATCGAAGCGTTGGTCGGCGCGGCGGACGAGTTCCCGGTAGAAGCGTTTTTCACTTCCCCGGATTTATCCCCAGCAATCAGCAAGATTGCCTTGCGCCGCGGATCGAACGAGAACGCAACTCGCCATTCGCCGTCCGCGGCGCTGAACCGCAGTTCCTTCATGCTGGCGTGGCGCGATCCCTTTAGCGTGTCAACTCGCGGCCTGCCGAGTTGTGGTCCGAATTGTTGAAGAAGGAGGGCCATCGCGAGGAGTTCCGTCTGGACGTCTTCAGCGAGCAAGGCGAACTCCGCGGTGAATTCATCGTCAAACTCGACGCCCCAACCCACTTCTAAAATATGACATGCACTCCATATGTAGTCAACGTCATACTGAATGCTTTATGCGACCGCCGTAAGAGCGGGCCGCGTGCTGAGGGCTTGGCGGATGATGGCGAGGATTTGGTCTCGCTCTTCTCCGACAATGGGGAGGCGGGGGGCGCGGGTGGTTTCCGAACCGAGGCCGACTTCGGCCATGCAGAGTTTGATGTATTGGACGAGTTTGATTTTGGTGTCCAGGTGGAGCAACGGGGTGTACCAGCGGTAGAGGGCGCGGGCTTCGTCCCAGCGTCCGGAGGTGGCGAGTTCCCAGAGGACGCGGTTTTCATCGGGGAAGGCGTTGACTAAGCCGGAGACCCAGCCGGTGGCTCCGAGGAGGGCGGATTCGAGGACGAGGTCGTCGACGCCGGAGAACATGAGATAGCGATTGCCGAGTAAGTTGATGATGTCGGTGATGCGGCGGACGTTGTCGGAGGATTCTTTGACGGCGACGAGGGTGGGCTCGTTGGCGAGTTCGGCGAGCATGTCGGGGGTGAGGTCGACGGGGTAGGCGACGGGGTTGTTGTAGATCATGATGGGCAGGCCGGAAGCCTGGGCGACGCCTCGGAAATGGGCGAGGGCTTCGCGGCGGTCGGCCTTGTAGACCATGGCGGGGAGGACCATAAGGCCGTCGAGTCCGATGGTTTCGCAGTCGCGGGCATAGCGGGCGGCGGTGGGGGTGGTGAACTCGGCGACGCCGGAGAGGACGGGGATGCGTCCTTTAGCGACGGGGAGAAGTTCGCGGAGGACGGTGAGTTTTTCGTCGTAGCTGAGGGCGGTGTTTTCGCCGACGGAGCCGAGGAGGATGACGCCGTGGATGCCGGAGGCGATCATGTGTTCGAGGTGGCGCGCAGTGGCGGGGATGTCGAGGGATTCGTCGGGGTGGAACTGTGTGGTGAGAGCGGGGAAGACGCCGTGCCAATTGGGGTGCGACATGGAGAGCAGTTTAGCGGATTGGAGATGACCGGTGGGCCGCTAGCTGGTGGGCTCGCGCGATTCGAGGAGCGTGATAAATGCCTCGATCTCCGTGCGCACGGCGTCATGAACGGAAGGAACATTCGCGACAAGAGGCGCGAGCCGATCCCAGCGCATGAGCGCGAAAGACGACCCTCGCGCCAAGTGGCGGAAGGCCAGGTACTCCTTGAGCGACTCGAACAGCTTGGGGGAGATTACGGCGGGCCGCGAGGGAGAAGGGTTGACGACTTGGATTAAAAGGTCTCTGTGCCATTCAGGAGAGTTAGGGATCTGCCCGTCGCACTCACGCGCGATCATCTTCAAGATTTTCTCAATCTCGTTATAGAACGAGTGGAGCATGTAGGCAGCCGCCGCCGTTTGGATCACATCGGCTTCGGTTGACGCGGACTTCTCGGTCAACGGCGACATCCCATGGCTGATCGAGGCCAATTCGCCGAGCGCGATCCGCAGCTTCTGAGTGAATCTACTCGACACGAACCAGCTCTCCACTCTCGCGAACATAGCGAACCATTGGAGTGTCGTCGTCGAGATCGAGGAGGTCGAGCGGGCGTCCGAGAATATCGGTGGCTTTGCTCACAGCGGAGAAATAGAGGCGAGGTGGAAGCCCGGAAACCGCCATGTCAATGTCTGAGTCCGGCCGCAATTTGTCTTTGGCTGCGGAGCCGAATAGATAGACCTCAGACGCGCCCATTTCACGAAGGAGCTTGGCAGCAGCCGTGATGGTCTCCGGAGTGCAAAAAGCGGGCGGCATAGTGGTTAATCCTTGCAATGTATCCGATTCCAGGTTAGCGCCATTGAATGGCCGAGGGGCAACGGACCTGGCAGGCAGTTTAGCGGATTGTGACTTTGGCGGGTAAGATGCGTACTAAGGAATAGAGTGGCGACACGACGATTTCGATTTGGCGCGTTTGAATTCGATGGACAGACGGGGGAGTTGCGGCGTGATGGGGCGGCGGTGCGGTTGCAGGCGCAACCGGCGGCGGTGTTGGGGGCGCTGCTGGAGAGAGCGGGCGAGGTGGTGACGCGGGAGGAGTTGCGGGAGGTGGTTTGGGGGAAGGAGACGAACGTCGATTTTGAGGGCGGGTTGAACTATTGCGTGGCGCAGTTGCGGAGTGCGTTGGGGGATTCGGCGGAGGCGGCGGTGTATGTGAAGACGGTGCCGAAGCGGGGGTATCAGTTTGTTGCGCCGGTGGTTGGGGTGGAGGAGGCGGCGGCGGTGGTTGGGGCGGCGACGCCGGTGGTGAGGGTAGTTGAGGATGGGGCGGTTGCGGTGGCGGACTTGGCGGCGAGTCGTGCGGCGGGGGTTAGTGCGGGGGCGGACTTGGCGGCGGGTCGTATCGCGGGAGTTGAGGCGGGGGCGAGTGCGGCGGCGGCGAGTGCGGTGGCGGCGGGGGAGAAAGGTGCCGGAGCGGCGGGGGCGGGGGTTCGATCGAGACGGGGGCTGGTGGCCGGGGGGGGGGCGGCGGTAGGCGGGGGTGGGGCGGCGGGGGTTGGGGGGTGGCCGATGGGGGGGGCGGGGGGGGGGGGCGGCGGCGGGGCGGGGGTTGGGGACCGGGCGGGGGGGGGGGGGGGGCATGGTGTAAAGGAGGGGGGTTGGGGG
>CAYUZM010000459.1:0-1860 GCA_964449665.1 uncultured Solibacteraceae bacterium | reverse complement strand
GGGGCGGCGGGGGTGCGGATTGGCGTGGGGCGGTTTGGGAGCCAGACGGGCGATGCGGGGATGGATGGGTTTACGGAAGGGCTGTCGGACGCGTTGGTGGCCGAACTGGCGACGACTCCGTTGGGGACCTACCAGGTGATCGGGAACGCGGTGAGTTTGCGGCAGCCGCGGGCGCGGCAGGATTTGGCGCGGATCGCCGAGGAGTTGCGGGCGAACTACATTGTGCTGGGGCAGGTGCAGGGGACTGCGGCGGCGGGGCGGGTGTTGGTACATTTGATCCGGCTGCCGGACCAGGCGCATTTGTGGGTAACGCGGGTGGAGGATCCGGACTATGGAGACGCGGTGCGGACTCAGAAGGAGATTGCGCGGCGGACGGTGGGGGACCTGGCGGCGAAGATGGGGCGCGGGGGCGGATGAGGCGCGCCTCATGCGGAGTCGCAACGGTTTGATTTGACGCGGGTTGACGCTTCATGTTTTTCTCACGTGCATTGGGCGGGCAACGGGCGCAAGATGGCACGGTATGAACCTACGGCACAACACGACACAACGACGGACGTTTCTACTGGCGGGGGCCGCGATGGCCGCGGCGACGGAGGTGAGAGGAGAGACGGCGATTCCGGAGAGCTTTCCGCAGCATCCGCTGGCGCTGGCGCGGGAGATGGTGGGGGTTTCGCACCGGGATATCGCGCGGGTTCGTGAATTATTGGCGATGCGGCCGACGCTG
This sequence comes from uncultured Solibacteraceae bacterium, assembly GCA_964449665.1. Taxonomy (GTDB): domain Bacteria; phylum Acidobacteriota; class Terriglobia; order Bryobacterales; family Bryobacteraceae; genus JAFLBB01. Next base: position 1,136 of record CAYUZM010000459.1, on the reverse strand, counting down.
GCGAACGCGACGGTGGATTGGGGCTTTGGCGATTGGGAGACGGCATTGGGGGCGGCGTCGCATGTGGGGCGGCGGGAGATTGCCGAGTTGCTGATTGAGAACGGGGCTGCGCCGACGTTGTTTTCCGCGGCGATGCTGGGGCAGTTGGATGTGGTGAAGGCGATGATTGCGGCGCGGCCGGGGGTGGAGAAGACGCTCGGGCCGCATAGCATTGGGCTGCTGGCGCATGCGCGCGTGGGGGGCGAGAAGGCGGCCGAGGTGTTCCGGTATCTGGAGGGGCTGGGTACTGCGGGCGGGCTGGGCGTGGAGGCGATCAGCGAGGAGGAGTTGGAGAAGCTGACGGGGGAGTATGAATTTGGCAGCGGGGCGAATGAGCGGATTGCGATCAGCAGGAAGGCGAAGCAACTGACGTTCACGCGGAGCGGCGCGAACGGGCAGATGATTCATCACGTGGGCGGGAAGGCGTTCCGGCCGCCGGGGGCGCGGATGGTGCGAATTCAGTTCGAGGAGGGGGCGAAGTTGACGGTGCGGGATGGGGACTTGCTGTTGACGGCCACGCGGCGGCGCTAGCGGACCGGGACCTGGGGGCGTGATAGGATGGCGGTCGCGTAAGGGACGCAGCCGGTCCGCGGAAAGGGTAGAAGCCCACCCGTTCGATTCCAGTGATTAGCACCTTCTTTCGGCCCGATGTGCGGACAACGGGCGGATACATGAAAGGAGGTCGCTATGCCGACCCATTCTCACGGGGCTTCGCGCCCGCTTCCCGAACGTCCCAATCTTCGCCATTTGAAGGACCAGGCGAAAGACCTGCTCAAGAGCGGCGGAGCGAAATCCGTCACCGACGCGCAGTTTCAGATTGCGCGTCTCTATGGGTTCGCGAGTTGGCCGAAGCTGAAGGCACACGTGGAGTCGCTTGAAGAGACCGGGCAACTGAAGCAGGCGATTGACGCGAACGATTTCGAGCGGGTGAAGGCGATGATGACGCGCAATCCGGCGTTGCATCGCGCGCCGCTGGGCCTCGGCGTGGCGTGTAGCGCGACGCGGGGTGCCGAAAGCCGGGGAGCTAGGAAAGCTTGCCCTGGACCGCGCCCGGCGTCTCGAGCTGCTTCGGGAACTGTCCGGTGAGGAGACTCTGG
>CAYUZM010000458.1:0-5339 GCA_964449665.1 uncultured Solibacteraceae bacterium | reverse complement strand
TTTGGCGCGACAATCGGCGGACCGATCCGCAAGGACAAGACGCACTTCTTCCTTTCCTACGAAGGGACGCGGCGCCGTGACGGCATCACGCGCATTTACAACGTGCCGACAGTCGCCGAGATAGGCGGCGATTTCTCGGCTGGGGCAGGCTCACCGCTGGACCCGTTGAACGGGCAGCCCTTTCCGGGAAAGGTGATTCCATTGAATCGCCAGGATCCGGTGGGTCGCGCCTTGGCGGCGTTCTTTCCGGCGCCGAATGTAACTGGGGCAGCCTCCGGTGTGAACAATTTCCGGACGAACGTTGTCAACAACACACGCGCCGATAGCTATATTGCCAAACTCGATCACGTCCTCTCGCTCGGCGACCGGCTCAGTTTCCGCTACTTCACCTTCAACAGTCCGATCATCGGCGGTAAGGCGACGCCCGAACCCGCAGCGGATCCGAACGGGACGGACCGCAAGGCGGCGCACCATCACCTGACCGGCTCCTGGTTCCGGACACTGAGCCCAACGAAGTTCAATGAGTTTCGCGTCAACTTCAGCACACGCGGCAACGACGACCCGTTGGCCTTCGACTCCGGCATTGCTGGCAAGATTAATCTGAAAGGGGTTGATCCCGTTGGGATGCCGCGCATCAACGTGACCGGATTCACCAGCCTCGGGTGGTCGAATCAATTCCGGGCCGGCCGGCCGCAGAAGGGCTATCAAATCACCGACGCTCTGACGATGGTGAAGGGCTCGCACAACGTGAAAGTCGGTGGCGAATGGCGATACAGCGGACGCCGCGACAATTACGGCACGTCGCGGTCCGGCGCGTTCTCCTTTAACGATGTGGCGTTGGGCCGAGGTTTCGCAGTGGGCGCACTGCTGCTCGGCTGGGTGAACTCGGCCAATGTGGAAACAGGCGATGTCTCCACGCGCTCGGACTACTATGCCGCGTTCATTCAGGACGATTGGAAAGTTACGCCACGGCTGACGCTCAACATTGGCCTGCGCTGGGAGATGGACACGCCGCGATGGGAAAAGCAGAATCAACAAAGCGGCTTCGACCCCACTCCGATCAACCCGGTTTCGGGTACGCCGGGTGTGCTCACATTTGCCGGCCGCGATGGGGTTTCGAAGTATGCACACCACTTCGACAAGAACAACATCGGTCCACGCTTCGGATTCGCGTGGCGTCCATTCGATACTCTAACCGTTGTAAGAGGGGCCTACGGGATTATGTATGGTCCGATCTACGATTCCTCGATCAGCCGCGCCTTGATCGTCGGCTTCGGCGATACGCGTTCGCTTGTCTCGCCCAACAATGGACTCACCCCCGCGCTGCTGCTCAAGGACGGCGTGCCCGCGCCCGTTACCCAGCCCATCGGCCCGGGATTCGGCGCGGCGGCGCCCGGCAGAAGCCCGAGCCTGGCTCCGGATTTTTTCGATCCCAATCAGGCGGCCACCTACGCGCACCATGTGAACCTGAGCGTTCAAAGGCAGTTCCTGGGCACTTATGTGTGGGAAATCGGCTATACATCGAATCTCGCGCATCGCGTTGGAGCGCGTGACATCAACATCAATGAGATCCGTCCCGAGTTACGTGGAGCGGTCCAAAATCAAGCCCTGCGTCCTTTCCCGCAATATTCGGGCGTGACGATGGTTGCGCCCAATTGGGGCAACTCGTCGTATCACGCGCTGAATCTCAAAGTTGAAAAGCGGTTCTCCAATGGCCTAAATTTCCTGAACAACTACACGTGGGCAAAGTTTCTCGACGACGTCGAGTCATCTTCGGAAGCCGGTGGCGCTCCTGGCTCCGGGCAACAGAGCTACTACGCCCGCATCCTCGACAAATCGCTCTCCGGCAACGACGTTCGCCATCGGTTGGCCTCGAGCGTTGTCTATGAACTCCCCATCGGCCAGGGCCGAAAGCTCGATCCAGGCCATCGTATCGCCGACGCCTTCATCGGCGGCTGGAGCCTGGGAGCAATCGCCGAACTGCGCACGGGGCTTCCCTATGGCGTCACGGAAGCGAGTAACCGGCTCAACTCGTTCTCGGCTTCGCAGCGCTCCAACATCGTCGGCGACCCGGTACGCCCAACGGACCGGCCGCGATCAGAAATGGTGAGGGCATGGTTCGACCCGGCAGCCTTCGCGTTTCCCGGCAACGGCGTTCTGGGTACGACAGCCCGCAACGTCGCATCCGGACCCGGCCTGGTTAACCTTGACATTTCCCTCCTGAAGAACTTCACGTTTGGCGAGCAGCGGTTTGTGCAACTGCGCTGCGAGTTCTTCAATGCGATGAACCGACCCAACTTCGGGCTCCCCAACACCTCACGCGGGGCGGCGGCGTTTGGCAGTATCAGTGGCACCGCCAACGAGGGCCGTATCATCCAAATCGGCTTGCGATTGGTATATTGATCCGGTGCCGACACCCAGGGCTGGCCGTGACCGCCGGCCAATCACGCTCGGGCTTCTGGCGCTTGCGATGGTGATCGCCTATGTCGATCGCTCGAACCTGTCGGTCGCAATCACGCTTCCTGAGTTCCGGGACTACTTTCGCATCGACGACCGGCAGCGGGGTTCGCTCCTATCCGCGTTCTTCTGGTCCTATGCACTGCTACAGATTGCCGCCGGTTGGATTGTAGACCGCTTCGGAGTCAAGAGGCCCTTCACGATTGGGTTTCTGCTGTGGAGCGCAACGTCGGCGTGCACTGCCTTTGTATCTTCTCTTTCGCAGTTGTACTTTCTGCGCGTGCTTTTAGGTGTCGGCGAGGCCGTCGCGCCCACGGCGAGCATGCGTTGGATTCGCTTCCACTACCCAGACCAACAGCGCGGATTGGCGACCGGCATTTGGATGCTGGGGACTAAGATAGGGCCGGCGATAGGGCCCCCAATAGCCGCGGCATTGATCGCTGCCGTGGACTGGCGGCAAATGTTCCTCTTCCTCGGCGCGGGACTGTTGATCTGGATTGTTCCGTGGCTGAAGTATGCCAAGGACGACCACCTGCCCAGCCGCGAGGACCCTGTCGACAGCAACGAACCGCCTTTTCTGAAAGTACTACTGAGCTCGACCGTGGCGGGCGTCTTCATTGGCACCTTCTGCTACATGTACTTTGTCTACTTCTGCGTCACCTGGCTTCCTTCCTACTTGGTGGAGCAGCGAAATCTCTCGCTCAAATCCATGGGGTTCTACAGCTTCTTTGCGTTCGGTGGCATGGCTGCGGCGACCGTAGCGGGCGGATGGATCGCCGACCGCATGATCTCGCGCGGCGCGGATTCGATCAGGGTACGGAAGCTTTTTACCATCGCGGGATTACTGATTGCGTCCACGGAGGTTGTGGGCGCGATCACCGATTCCACTTCCGTGGCGCTATTCGCGGCCGTCTTCTCCCTGACGGGTCTCGGATTCGCCGGGGCAAACAAGTGGGCATTGACACAAACCGCGATTCCGCGTGCGTCGGTCGGGCGAGTGTTGGGCATTCAGAACTGCGCGGCCAACATCGCGGGCATCGCCGCGCCGCTGATCACGGGATGGTTGAAGCAAACGACGGGCAGTTATGCCGCGCCGCTGTTTGCGGTTTGGGGGTTCCTGTTGATCGGATGCGCGGCGTTTTGGCTGATGGTGCGGCCGGTGAAAGCTTAGGATAACCGCTCTAGCGTGGTAGCTTGATCGATGATCCACACGTCATCGGGTACTCAGTACTCGCTCGGGATGGATGCAGGAATAGAACTCGAATGGCGACGATCCGTGACGTAGCGGCAAAAGCGATGGTTTCGGTAGGAACCGTCTCTAATGTGCTGAGCAACTCGCCGAGTGTGTCGGCGGCGCTGCGGGAGCGCGTGGAGCGAGCCATTCGTGAACTGGACTACCATCCGAGCCACATCGCGCGCAGCCTCGCATCGCGCAGCACGAAGACGATCGGGATTGTGATTACCGACATCACGAACCCGTTCTTTCCACTGGTGGTGCGCGGCGCGGAAGACTCCGCGCTCCGGCATGGATTTACGCTGTCGGTCTTCAACACGGACAATCAACTCGACCGCGAGCGGAACTGCATTTCGGTGCTGCGCTCGCGTGAGGCCGATGGCGTCTTATTGGTCTCGAGTCCGAATCCCGCTGGCCAGATCGAGCACTTGGAAGACGCGCGCCGCGAGGGGTTGGCGATCGTGTGCCTCGACCGCATTCCACGCGGATTCGCCTGCGATGCCGTGTTGGCGAATCACGAAAAGGGAGCGCGGCTGATCGTGCGCCATCTCCATCTGATGGGGCATCGGAGAATCGGCGCAATCCTTGGCCCGCCCGGATTGCAGAACTCGAGCGACCGCACCGTGGGTTACCGGGCGGCGCTCAAAGAGTGCGGACTGGAACAGGACGCTGAGTTGGAGCGGCAGGGAGACTTTCGCATCGATTCCGGCCATCGGCTTGCGAAGGACCTCATGTTGTCGAGCCATCCCCCGACTGCCATCTTCGCGGCCAACGGCATGATGGGGCTTGGAGCGCTCAAGACGATTCAGGAGTTGGGCCTGCGTTGCCCTCAGCATGTTTCATTGGCAGTCTTCGACGACTATCCAGGAGCCGAAATCTTTCGTCCCAGCCTCACCGTGATATCACAACCGGCATATGACATGGGTTACCGCGGAACCGAGTTGCTAATCGAACGGATCGGCAAAGAATCGGGAAAAGAGGAAAGCGGTAACATCGAGCCGCTAGTAGAAATTCTCGAACCGGAGTTGGTGGTCAGAGAGTCTACCGGTGCGCCAAGAAGCGAATGAGCCATTGTTCATTTGTTCAATGAACCGGTTCATCGTTAAAGGCTGAATTTGTTCTTGACACGCCACTTTCATAGTGAAAGAATCATTCTGTTTCGATGAATCGGTTCATTCGATTACATCAATCTGATTCAGGGGAGTCCTCCGATGAAGACATGGTTCGTCTTCGCGCGTCTGTTGAGCGCAGCATTTCTCTTGACCTCAGGACTGCATGCGCAGTCCTCTACCGCTAATATTCTCGGCACTGTCTCGGACCCTAGTGGTGTTCCGATGGCGAATGTGACCGTCACGGCAACGCAGTCACAAACCGGTGAGACGCGGACAACGCGAACCGATGAATCCGGTTACTATCTGCTGCCCAGCTTACCCGTGGGCGCCTGGCGCGTCGAAGTGCGGGCAGATGGCTTCAAGGCGTTCCGGCGCGATGGCATTCAGCTCGATGTCAACCGCAATGCCCGCGTGGACGTTTCTTTGGCGCTCGGCGACGTGACCCAGAGCGTCGAGATTACGGGCGACGCGCCTCAGGTGGACACACGCCAGGTCCAATTGGGCAGCCTGGTGGATTCGCGGCGCATTCGCGAGTT
>CAYUZM010000457.1:0-5340 GCA_964449665.1 uncultured Solibacteraceae bacterium | reverse complement strand
GCGGCCACGTGGTTCACCTGGATGTACCGAGCGAGGTGATCCTGGGACGCCTGACCAGCCGGATTCACTGTCCCAACTGCAAGCGCACCTATAACGTCAGTGCCGCCGACCTCAGTTGGACCACCGAGTGCGGCGAGTGCGGCGCCCTGCTCGAACGCCGCGCCGACGACCGCGAAGATGTCATCCGCCAGCGCCTCCGTACCTATCACGAGGTGACCGGGCCCATCCTTGCCCTCTACACCGGCGAGAACTACCACAAGATCGACGGCAACCTCTCTCCCGACGACGTTTTCCTTGCGATTCAACAATCTCTGCGCCCCTGCCTAAACGGGTTGCAACCGAAGTACTAGCTAAATTTTTCCGGTTCTAGGCCTTTCAGTTAGTAGAATCTACGCACCCTGGCCGATAAGGTTGAACTAGGCAGGAAATCTCATGGGCAACCGACCGAATCTACGAAAGCACGACCGTAAAGCGAGTGCCATCAAGGTCGAGATGGGCTGGGTTGAGGACAACGGCAATCCCAAATCCGCGCTCTGCGAATGCAAAAATGTGGGCGCGGGCGGGTTCCGCATTATCTCCCGCGACCCGATTCCCCTCCGCAGCTACGTCCAGTTTCGCTTCGCGCCGCTCAACTTCCGCGGCTCGGCCAGCGTCCGGCACATCAACCATGTCAACATCGGCTACGAAATTGGCTTGGAGTTCTCCGGTTCCGAACAGATGGAGATCGAACGCCGCAACCTGCTCGCCACCAGCCCGCTGGTGAAACAGGCCACGCCTTAGCGCCTCCTGTCGATCACATAGAGGCAGCCGATCCCGGCGCCATACGCGGCCAAGTCCCCAAAACTGAACTGCGTCCCCATCAGCCGCGCCACCAGCCGCACCGTCAAGTGCTCGCTTCCCGCCATCCGCGCCGCAATTCCCGTCAACTGAAACACCTCAATCGCCACCATCACCGCCGCCGTCCACAGCGCCAACGCCCGCGGCCTCCACACCAGCCGCAATATCTCATACACCATCGCCGCATACAGCGCGTCGCCCAGGTATTTGTCCCATAGGGCAATGCCCAGGTGCACCACGCGCGATAGCATCCCTACGGCGATGATCGCCGCCAGGCGAACGGTTTCACGCATCGCTATGGACAAAGTACGAATCGATTCAGCGTACCCGCATCCGCGGCTTCCACGCTTTTGCCGCCCCGGTTCCAAACTCTCCTATTGCTTCCCCATAGGACTTCTGCCATACTCCTCTGGGAAACCAATATGAGTGACAAAGCCGAAGTCTGGCAGGGCACCCTCGCACTGATGGTGCTCAAAACCCTCAACGCCATGGGCCCGCAACATGGATTCGGTATTGCCCGCCGCATCGAGCAGACCAGTGAGAATCTCCTTTCGATCAACCACGGCACGCTCTACCCCGTGCTCCTGAAGTTGGAACAGGAAGGCTCGGTCGCCTCGGAATGGGGAGTCTCGGAAAACAATCGCCGCGCCAAGTTCTACCGCATTACCCGTTCCGGGGAAAAGCAGCTCGATGCGGAGTTGAAGCAATGGGCGCAGGCGGCGGAAATCGTCAGCCGCTTCGTTGCGTTGAAAGGAGCCAAGGCATGAAGCGAGTCTTGTTGCGCGCATGGAGCCGCCTGCTGGGAACACTCGGCCTCCGCCACCGCGATGCCGAGCTCGCCGAAGAGTTGGAAGCCCACATCCTCCTCATGGCCGACGAATCCATCCGCAACGGTGTTGCGCCCGCCGAAGCCCTGCGCCGCGCCCGCGTTGAATTCGGCGGCGTCGACGCGGCAAAGGAAAGCTACCGCGACCAGCGCGGCATCTCCGCTCTCGACGCCTTCGCGCAAGACCTCCGGTATGGCCTCAGGGGGATTCGAAACAATCCGGGTTTTGCCGCCGTCGCCATCCTCTCGCTCGCCATCGGCATCGGCGCCAACACCGCCATCTTCTCCGTCGTCAACTCCGTACTCTTGCAGCCGCTTCCTTTCCACGAGCCCAACCGCATCTTTGCGGTCCGCGAAGTGGTCCCCAACTTCACGTCCTCCATTCCGGTCAATCCGCTCCATGCCATCGAGTGGGCAAAGCACTGCCCTTCGCTCGAACAGGTCGCTTTGGTGCGCGGGGCGCGCTTCCAACTCACCTCCGGCAGCGAACCGGAATCGGTCATCGGCGCGCAGGTGCCGCACAACCTCTTCGCTCTATACGGTGTGCGGCCCATCCTCGGCCGGGCATTCCTTCTCGAAGAAGAGCGCGATGGCGCGAATCGAGCCGTCATCCTCTCGGAGGCCATCTGGCGCTCCCATTTTCATGCCGACCCGGCGCTTGTCGGCCGCACCATTTCGCTCAATGACCGGACTTTTGAGGTTGTCGGCATCGTCCCCGCTTGGTTCCGGCTCCCGTTCAGTGCGGGCATCGAACCGGCGGCGGCGAATGTCCGGTTCGAGATCTTCACTCCCCTTGTCCTCGGCAACGGCGAGTTGCGTCCCATGGGCAACTTCAATTACAACGCCGTTACCCGCCTCAAACCCGGTGCCACGGTCGAACAGGCGCTCGCCGAAATCAACACCGTTCAGGCCCGCTTCCCTCTGCTTGCGGGATCGAAGACGGATCTGAAAGCCACACTCATTCCCGTCCACGAGTTGGTTGCCGGGCGCGCCCGCCTCGGGTTGTGGATGCTGGCCGGAAGCGTGGGAGCGGTTCTCCTGATCGTTTGCATCAACCTTGCCAACCTGATGCTCTCCCGCATGGCCGCGCGCCGCCACGAGGCCGCCATCCGCACCGCGCTGGGAGCCGGCCGGGGCCGCCAGTTTCGTCTCGTACTCGCTGAGAGTCTGCTGCTTTCCGTCGCCGGCGGCACGCTCGGACTGCTGCTCGCCCGCTGGTCGCTTCAACTACTGGTGGCCGCCACTACGATTGACATCCCCAGGCTTGAGGAGGTGCGCCTGGATTCCCACGTCATGCTTTTTTCGCTCGCGCTCACCGTGCTCACCGGCCTGCTCTTCGGGGCGCTTCCGGCGTGGCGGCTCTGCACGACCGGTCCGCAGGAAGCCTTGCGAGCCGGAAGCCACAAAATCACGGACAGCCGCGGTGGATTGCGCCTGCGGCAAGCGCTCATCGGCCTTGAGGTTGGCTTGAGCGCCGCGCTGCTTATCGTCGCCGGTCTGCTCACCAGCAGCCTGGTTCGATTGCTGGAAGTCGACAAGGGCTTCGACGTCAATGAGGTGCTCACCGTCGACGTTCGCCTTGCGGGCAACGTCTACAGGGAGGATTCGGTCCGCGAACGGTTCTTCGACCGCCTGCTCGCCAGCGCCGGCGCCGTGCCGGGCGTTAAGGCCGCCGGCTTCATCACGCAACTGCCCACGCGCGGGGAAACATGGATGGATCCCATCTCTCGCGAAGGCGACAACCTGCGTCCCGAGGACCGCCACGTTGTCAATAATCGCTACGCCAGCCCCGGATACTTCCGCGCGATGAACATCGCCTTCCGCCAGGGCCGCGCCTTCGATGAGAGCGACCGCGGCCGCGGTGTCGCCATTCTCTCGCAAAAGGCCGCCAGGCTACTTTGGCCCGGCGTCGCCAATCCCGTCGGCAGGCGCTTCATCGGAGAGGACGGCAAGCCGAAAACGCTCGTCGGAGTCGTAACCGAAGTCCGCGCTACGTTGAATGAGGAGCCGCCTCCGATGGTCTACTACCCTTACTGGCAACGCGTGCCGGCAAGCGTATTCCTCACGGTTCGCGCCGCGGGCGGTGCGGGCTCCGCCGCCGCGCTGCGCGCCACGCTTCGCCGCGCGGATGCCAATCTGCCGATTCCCCCGATACGCTCCATGCAAGAAGTCGTGGATCTCTCCGTTGCCCAACGGCGCTTTCAACTCACGCTCATCCTCGCCTTCGCTGCCTCAGCCCTTCTGGTCGCCGCCCTCGGCATCTATGGAGTGGTCTCCTACGCCGTTGCCCGCCGCCGCAACGAAATCGGTATTCGCATGGCCCTCGGCGCACGGCGCCTGCAATTGCTGGCGCTCGTCGTCGGTCAGGGAATGACGCCCGTCGTCTTCGGCCTCGCCGCCGGGGTGATACTCGCCTACTTCTTGGGCCAGACGCTGCGAAGCCTCCTCTTCGGAGTCCATCCTGCCGACCCTGCCACCATCGCCGCCGTCGCTTCCACCTTGCTCGCCGTCGGAATCTTGGCCTGCCTCATCCCCGCTCATCGCGCCGCCAGCACGGACGCGATTGCCGCACTCCGCATGGAATAGGCAAAGCCCGCACGTTTGTCTCTGGCGCCCGTGCCCGTCGCCGCCCATCGGCCGGGGGCGCGGAACCGGCCGCGCATACCTCGATGGCACGCAGTCCCGGTCCAGGCAACCTCGGGCCATATATTTCCCCCGCACCGCCCCATAATGGGATCAGCCGCGCCCCGGCTCCCCCCTATGCTGTCCCACCACTTCGACCCCCTCGTCGCCGAATGGTTCGCCACCCGCCTGGGCCGCCCCACCGAACCCCAACTCCAAGGCTGGCCCCTGATCGCCGCCGGCCAGGACGTCCTCATCTCCGCCCCCACCGGCTCCGGCAAAACCCTCGCCGCCTTCCTCATCTGCATCGACCAACTCGTCCGCGCCGCACGCGCCGGAACGCTCGCCCACGAAACCTCCGTCGTCTACGTCTCGCCGCTCAAAGCGCTCTCGAACGACATCCACCGCAACCTCGAAATCCCCCTCGCCGAAATCGCCGCCCTCGCCCGCGAAAAGGGCATCCCGCTCGCCCCTATCCGCACCGCCGTCCGCACCGGCGACACCCCCACCGCCCAACGCCAGCAGATGCTCAAACAGGCGCCGCACATCCTCGTCACCACTCCCGAATCGCTCTACATCCTCATGACCGCCGAAAAGTCCCGCGCGAACCTGAGCAACGCCCGCACCGTCATCGTCGACGAAACCCACGCCATCGCCGCCGACAAGCCCCGCCCCCACCTCGCCCTCACCCTCGCCCGCCTCGACGCCCTCACGCACTCCACGCACGGCATCAAGCCCCAGCGCATCGGCCTCTCCGCCACCGTCCGCCCCATCGAAGCCGTCGCCGATTTTCTCGCCCCCGGCGCATCCGTCGTCAACGTCGGCCACCGCCGCGAAATGGATCTCTCCATCGAGGTCCCCAACGACGAACTCGGCGCCGTCGCCACCAGCGAAATGTGGGCCGAAATCTACGACCGCATCGCCGCCCACATCGCCCAACACCGCACCACGCTCGTCTTCGTCAACACACGCCGCATGTCCGAACGCATCGCCCACGCCCTCGCCGGACGCCTCGGCGAACACGTCGTCCTCCCCCACCACGGCAGCCGCTCGCC
>CAYUZM010000456.1:1137-5370 GCA_964449665.1 uncultured Solibacteraceae bacterium | reverse complement strand
GACGTCCTCGCCAAAAACACCGCCCAGGTCGAGCAGTACAAATCCGGCAAAACCACCGTCATCGGCTTCCTCGTCGGCCAGGTCATGAAGGCCTCCCGCGGCCAGGCCAACCCCCAAATGGTCAACGACCTCCTCAAACAGAAGCTGTCCTAGCCGTTTGCCAGGCCCCTTGCCTGCCAATCGACCTCTCCGGCACCTGTCCACCGTCCTAGAACCCCACGGCCCCTTTACCACCGCCCCGCGCGTAGCAGTCCTGTGCCCCGCGCTCTATCCACCCCCGCACCCCCGGGCCTTATTCTGCTCTTGGATGCGCCTCACCGATTCCCTCTACAAACTCGGCCTCATGTTGTTGCTCACCGGCTGGCTCGTGCTCCCCGTTCTCCGCGCCCTCCCGTAAGCCGCTCCGCGTTCCCCCGCCAGGTGTGCTGCAATGGCTGCATGGACACCCCGTATGTGTATCTCAAAAACCTCTCCGCCGAGGCCAACGTTCCAGACGACGGCATCCTCAGCCGCACGCTCCAAAACGACGACCGCTCCAAAGTGATTCTCTTCGGCTTCGCACCCGGACAGGAGCTTTCCGCCCACCACGCTCCGTTCCCCGCCATCATCTACCTCGTTGAAGGCGAGGCGTCCCTCCAACTCGGCAACGACCATATGGAAGCGTCCGCGGGCACCTTCGCCCACATGTCCCCCAACCTTGAACACGGCATCAAGGCCAAAACCAAGGTCGTCATGCTGCTGACGCTCCTCAAAAACCCGCCGCCCGCCAAGGCCTGAACCGCCTACCTGCGCACGCCCTCGCCGCGCACCGTCCCGGCACAACCCGCCTGCGCCCCCGGCACACCCCGCGTGGCCTCCCCAGTACACCCCGCGTGGGCCCCCTGCGCGCCCTAATTAAACTTCGGCGCGTAATACCCCTTCCGCGCCCGCACCACATAGTCCTTGCGGTTCTTCACCTTGATGTCCACCTCGTGATACAGCCCGTCTGAGCGCAACGGCTCCGGCCTGTACAGCACGCTGTACTGATGGCGCATCTCATTGGCGATATTCTCGAACGACTGCGCCAGGTCCTCCACCTTGAACGGGAAGAACGTCAACCCGCCCGTCTCCGCCGCGAAATACTTCAACACCTTGTCCCCATCGGTCTGGATGCGCGTGATGTTCGTCGAAATGCCGTAGATCACCACGTCCGCCTTATGCGCCATCTCCAGCGCCTGGTCGCGCGTGTACCGCGACTGCGTATCCTCCCCATCGGTCAGCACGATCATCGCCCGCCGGTACTTGTGCCGCGGTTGATCCTGCCCCAGCTTGTCCCGGCATGCCAAAAAAATCGCGTCGTACAGCGCCGTGCCCCCGCCCGGACGCATGTCCCGCACCGCCTTCTCCAACTCGTCCATGTTCCCCGTCAATTCCGAAAGCATCTCCGGCGACGTGTCGAAACCGACGATCACCGCTTTGTCCTGCTCCGGCCGCATCACGCTCTTCATGAACTCCACCGCCGCCTCTTGCTGGAAGCGGAACCGGTCGCGAATCGAATTCGAGGTATCGATCAGAATCGCCAGCCGCAGCGGCAGATCGCTCTCCCGCATGAACTCCAGAATCTGCTGCTTGTGCTTGCCCTCGAAGACGTCAAACTGCTCCTTGTCCAGGTCCGTCACAAAGCGCCCGCGCTTATCAGACACCGTGTAGAGCACGTTCACGCGCGTCACGTCCAGCCGGATGCGTTCGCTCTCGTCGATCTCTTGCACCGCCTGCTGCGGTTGCGGCGCGGGCGTCTTTTGCGCGAACAAAGTTGCCGTAATGAGGAAGGCCAACAAAAACTGCTTCATGAAAGGTGACTCTGTGTCCAATTATAGGCCCGCCAGTACAGCCTCCAAATCGGCCGGCAACGGCGCCTCCACCCGCACCCGTGCCCCCGTCGCCGGCGAGGTAAACGTCAGGCTCCGCGAATGCAGAAAGAACCGCTCCATCACGGGCACTCCCGGCACGCGGGGCGGCGCGCCATATAGCTTGTCTCCCACCAGCGGATGCCCGATCGAACTCATGTGCACCCTGATCTGATGCGTCCGCCCCGTCAGAATGCGCACCGACAAGTAGGTGCACTTCTCATACCGCCGCAGCACCTTGTATTCGCTGATCGCCGCCCGCCCAGCCGCCAGCCGCGCCGTCATCCGCAGCCGGTTGTTCGGATCGCGCGCAATGGGCTTCTCCACACGCCCGCTGTCGAGCGCCACCACGCCGTGCACCAGTGCAAGATACTCCTTCTCCACCGTCCGCCCGGCAAACTGTTCGCTCAACGCGCGGTGCGCCTGATCGTTCCGCGCCACCACCAACACCCCGCTCGTCTCCCGGTCAATTCGATGCACAATCCCCGGCCGCTCCTCGCCGCCCGCGCCCGACAACTCGCCGAACCGGTGCAGCAGCGCGTTCACCAGCGTCCCCGCATGATTTCCCGCGCCTATGTGTACCACCATGCCCGCCGGCTTGTTCACCACCACCACGCTCGCGTCTTCATACAACACCTCCACCGGTAAATCCTCGGCAAAGGCGCGCAACGGGGCCGCCGCCGCCGTCTCCACGCAAATCTCCTCGCCCCCGCGCAATACCGCGCTCGCTTTCACCGCCGACCCGTTCACCTTCACCCGCCCCTCGCGAATCCAGCTCTGCATCCGCGACCGGCTGTACTCCGGCAGCGCCGCAGTCAAATAGTGGTCCACACGCTGGCCCCCGGCCGCCTCGTTCACGCACAACACATGCCGCGCCGCTTCGCTCACCGGATCTCCCGCTCCTCGAACTCATCCTCCGCCAATCCCCAATTGCCCAAATTGAACACAAACGGCACGCGAAACCGGTTCATGTCGCGCGCCCACGAAACCACGTCCGGATACTCCAGCCAGGGAATCTTCTTCTTTTGAATCCGCTCGTAGAGCTTCGATTCCCCCTCCGGCGTCCATCCCGATCCCACGCCATGTTCAATGTGATAAATCCGCAGCGGCTCCTCCAACATCTCCTCTTCAAATCCGGCGTGATGAGCCGCCCAGCAAAACACCGAGTCGATATTCATCGAAAACGCGTCAAACTCCGGATAGCCCCGCAAATCGAACCACGCCTCGCGCGACAACAGCGTGAAATCGCCGCAACCGTTCGTATGCAGATGAACGGCCCCCTTCCCCTCCCGCAACTCCTCCAGCCGCCCTCCCTCCCTGGCTGCCCCTCCCGCCGGACTCCACGTCAGCTTGTGCATCACAAGCAAGCGCTCGCCCGCCCCGCCCGCCGCCGCCTCCGCGCGCTCCCCGCGCACCCGCACGCGCCTCGCCTCGCGCTTCTCCCCTTCCGTCCGCCAGACAAACCGCTGCCGCCCCCGCAGCCACGCTGCCCCTAACTCCCGCCCCGCCTCGTCGCTCAACACCACCCGCACCCGCTCGCCCACCGCGTCAGGACCCACCTCCAGGTCCATCTCCAACGCGCCCCACCCCGTTGCCGAGGCCAACTCCAGTTCGCCCTCGCCCGTCACCCACCGCGCATAGCCCGTGCCCAATCGCAGCCAGTCGCACCATCCCGCTCCATACCGCAACCCCGCCTTCTCCTCTTCGGCTTGCCTCTCCCGCGCCCCTGCCGGCGCCTTCTCCAAGCCCTTCCAACGCCGGTACGCCTTCCGAAGCCACCACTTCGCCTGCTCCACCCAATCGGGACGCCTGTGCCAACTCACGCTCAGCACCCGCGCGTTCAACACCCTCGGATCGTTCTCCACCTGCAGCCCGCCGCCCACCACATGCGGCCAGCTCCCCCCGCCCTGTCCCGGCTCCAGTCCCGCCGGCAACCGCACCACTTGCCGCCGGTCCACATACCGCTCCGCAATCTTCTTTCCGCTCTCGTCCACCGCGATCAGCAGAAAGGGACCATATCCCGTGCCCATGCCCGGCTCCAGGTCCAGCGAAAGCTCCGCCTCGGCGCGTCCTCCCGGCGCCCGCAGTTGCATCGTCGCCTGCGCGCCCACCCAGCGATACGGGCTGCCGTTGTAGAATTCCGGCGCAAACCAGTTCGTTTCGAATGAGATCCCCGCATCCTGGCCCGCAATGTCCACCACCGCGACGCTCCGCAATCCATCCGCCGAGAGCGAAAACGTCCCCTCCCGCGCGTTTACCCGCAACAGGTGCCCGGCGCACCAGCGCAACCGCTCTTCAATCCCCGCCCCGTCCGGAATCTCGCCCATCGCGTCCATCCGGTCCATCC